>NZ_JBEXXO010000005.1:148405-378152 GCF_040630435.1 Streptomyces sp. NPDC005803
CGCTTCTGCGCCGGTGCCGGCGGGGCCGGTGGCGGTTCTGTGCCGGTGCCGGTGGGGCCGTGCTGAGCTTCTGCGCCGGTGCCGGCGGGGCCGGTGGCGGTTCTGTGCCGGTGCCGGTGGGGCCGTGCTGAGCTTCTGCGCCGGTGCCGGCGGGGCCGGTGCTGAGCTTCTGCGCCGGTGCCGGCTCTGTGCCGGTGCCGACTCTGTGCCGGTGCCGGCGGGGCCGTGCTGAGCTTCTGCGCCGGTGCCGGTTTCGGTTTCGGCTTCGGCTTCGGCTCCCGCCAGTGCAACGGCATCGACATCGGCTTCGGCTTCGGCGGGGGCCATGGGCCGGGTTCGGCCCATGGCCCCCCGGCGGTCCGGGTTCCGGTACGGGCGTGGGCCCGGTACACCTGGGGTGTTCCGGGCCCACGGTCGTACGTGCGGCGCGGGGGCGAGCCCGTCTCACGGCTTGCGGGCCGCGCGCTCCGCCGCGGGTGGGTCAGCTCTGCGCCGGGGCGTCCTGCTCCCCCTCCGGGGCGTCCTGCCCCGCGGCGGCGTCGTCCGACGGCTCGACCCCGGCGGCACGCTCGCGCATCTTGCGCAGCAGCTCCTGCTTCTGCTCGGCGGCCGACTTGCGGTCGGCGTCGCGCCCGGCGGGCGCGCCCTGCTGTTCGGCGCGGGACAGCTTCCTGCGCTGTCCGCCGACACCGAGAAGGTTGTTACGGCTCTTGGCCACGGGTTCTCCCATGTGTGGTGAAAGTGAGGTCTGACACGACCTTGGATCGGTACCGGTGGGCGGCGGGTGGTCGGACCCGCCGCGCTCTCACTCGTAGATCTGGAAGAACGCATACATGCCATGAACGCTACCCCGCCCCGCGCGGCCCCAGCACCGGGTTTTCCGCCTCGTCGACCGGCCCGTCCCTCGCCCGCCCACCGCCCGTCGACCGTCCCTCGACCACACTCCCGGGGGAACATGGGCTGACAGATATTGAAATCTGTCAGCCCACATGCCATGGTGGAGGCACGGCCCGGCGCGGCCCCGTCCGCGCCTCACGCGTTCTTCCGAGCTGTTCCGATCCGTCCACCCACCGGGAGTTCCTCATGACCACCTTCCCCACCCGCACCCTCGGCTCCGCCGGCCCGCAGGTGTCCGCGCTCGGCCTCGGCTGCATGGGCATGTCCGCGCTGTACGGCGAGACCGACCGCGCCGAATCGATCGCCACCATCCATGCCGCCCTCGACGCCGGCATCACGCTGCTGGACACCGGCGACTTCTACGGCATGGGACACAACGAGCTGCTGATCAACGAGGCCCTGCGCACCGCCCCCGCCGCCGCCCGGGAGAAGGCGCTGACCAGCGTGAAGTTCGGCGCCCTGCGGACCGTCGAGGGCGGCTTCACCGGATACGACGGCCGTCCGGCGGCGGTCAAGAACTTCGCGGCCTATTCACTGCAGCGTCTGGGCACGGACCACATCGACGTCTACCGCATCGCCCGTGTGGACCCCGATGTCCCGATCGAGGAGACCGTGGGCGCCATCGCGGAGCTCGTCGAGGCGGGTCACGTCCGCCACATCGGGCTCTCCGAAGTCGGGGCGGACACGATCCGGCGGGCGGCGACCGTCTCCCCGATCTCCGACCTGCAGATCGAGTACTCGCTGATCTCCCGCTCCATCGAGGCCGACATCCTGCCCGCCTGCCGCGAACTGGGCATCGGGGTCACCGCCTACGGGGTGCTCTCCCGGGGCCTGATCAGCGGCCACTTCACCCGCGACCGCGAACTGGCCCCCGGCGACTTCCGGTCCATGAGCCCCCGCTTCCAGGACGAGAACCTCCAGCACAACCTCGACCTGGTGGACGCCCTGCGCAAGATCGCCGAGCAAAAGGGCGTCACGGTCGCGCAGATCGCCATCGCCTGGGTCCTCTCCCGGGGCGCGGACATCGTGCCGCTGGTCGGCGCCCGCAGCCGTACCCGGCTGACCGAGGCCCTCGGCGCGCTGGACGTCCGGCTGGACGCGGCCGACCTCGCCGCGATCGAGGAGGCCGTCCCGGCCGGCGCGGCCGCCGGCGCCCGCTACCCGGACAGCCAGATGGCCCACCTGGACAGCGAGCGCTGACCTCCGGGTACCGTCAGCGGGGGTACGGCCCGCCCCGCTCCGGCCCTGGCCCCACGCGACACCCCGAAAGGCAGCACCTCACCATGACGCCGCCGTCCGACCCGCTGACCCCCGAGCGCATCCTCGAAGCCACCGAGGACGTGCTGCGCCGCTACGGGCCCGCGAAGGCGACCGTGGTCGACGTGGCCCGCGCGCTCGGTGTCAGCCATGGCAGCGTCTACCGTCACTTCCGCACGAAGGCCGCCCTGCGCGAGGCCGTGACGGGCCGCTGGCTGACCCGTACGGAGGTGGCGCTCACCGAGATCCTGCACGCCTCCGCCCAGCCTGCTCCGGCGAAGCTGCGGGAATGGCTGGAGACGTTGTTCGAGGCCAAGCGTCACAAGGCGGGCGATGATCCCGAGCTGTTCGCCACCTATGAGGTGCTGATGGGCGGGAGCACGGTCGTCGAGGACCACATCCACGTCCTCGTCGGCCAGTTGCGGGAGATCATCGAGGAAGGCGTGCAGGACGGGCAGTTCGCCGTGGAGGACCCCGCGGCCGCCGCCCAGGCCGTCTTCGCCGCGACGGCACGGTTCCACGACCCGGCGTACGCCGCCGAGTGGCAGAAACCCGCCATCGTCGCCGAGTTCACCGCCGTCTCGGACCTCCTGCTGCGCGGCCTGCGCGCCTGAGCCGGCGCTCTGACGGGGGTGGCGGAGGGGGTGGCCCGCCCGTAGTGCGGCGGAACAAACAGGCTGAAGGCAGGCAGGGAAGCAAGCCGTGCCCTATGTCGCCGTCGGGTCGACCGTCGCCTGATGGGCTTCGGCGAGGTGTTCCTCGGCCTTGAGCCAGGGCAGGAACTGCGCCGCCCTGCGCCAGTCGCAGGTACCGCAGGTCAGTTGGCGTCGCACCCCCGACTTCCGTACCTGAACGACGTGTTCACGTCCGTGCTGGTCCCATCTGCTGACCTTGCTCGTGGTCATGGACGGCATCCGAGCCTCCTGAGAGCGGGTGTGCCCAGTGTGCACGAAGCCCCCGGTTCCGTACGGGGAACCGGGGGCTTCGTCCAGCGGGTACAGCGGTACAGCGGTCCAGCGGTCCAGCGGGTGCGTCGTGTCAGCAGCCGAGCAGACGGGCGCCGAGGTACGCCTGGATCTGGTCCAGCGAGACGCGCTCCTGCTTCATGGTGTCGCGCTCGCGCACGGTCACCGCGTTGTCGTCGAGGGTGTCGAAGTCGACGGTGACGCAGAACGGCGTGCCGATCTCGTCCTGGCGGCGGTAACGGCGGCCGATGGCACCCGCGTCGTCGAACTCGATGTTCCAGTTCTGACGCAGGTCGGTCGCGAGGCCCTTGGCCTTCGGCGAGAGCTGCGGGTTGCGGGACAACGGCAGGACCGCGACCTTGACCGGCGCCAGGCGCGGGTCGAGGCGCATGACGGTGCGCTTCTCCATGACGCCCTTGGCGTTGGGCGCCTCGTCCTCGATGTAGGCGTCCAGCAGGAAGGCCAGCATCGAGCGGCCGACACCGGCCGCGGGCTCGATGACGTAGGGGGTCCAGCGCTCGCCGGCCTCCTGGTCGAAGAAGGACAGGTCGGTGCCCGAGGCCTTGGAGTGCGCCTTCAGGTCGTAGTCCGTGCGGTTGGCGACGCCCTCCAGCTCGCCCCACTCGCTGCCGCCGAAGCGGAAGCGGTACTCGATGTCAGCGGTGCGCTTGGAGTAGTGGGAGAGCTTCTCCGCCGGGTGCTCGAACCAGCGCATGTTCTCCTCGCGCATGCCGAGGCCGGTGTACCAGTTCCAGCGCTGCTCCATCCAGTACTCCTGCCACTGCTCGTCCTCGCCCGGCTTGACGAAGAACTCCATCTCCATCTGCTCGAACTCGCGCGTGCGGAAGATGAAGTTGCCCGGAGTGATCTCGTTCCGGAAGGACTTGCCCATCTGGGCGATGCCGAACGGCGGCTTCTTGCGCGAAGCCGTCTGCACCTGGGCGAAGTTGGTGAAGATGCCCTGGGCGGTCTCGGGGCGCAGGTAGGCGACCGAGCCGGAGTCCTGGGTCGGGCCGAGGTGCGTGGAGAGCAGGCCGGAGAACTGCTTGGGCTCGGTGAAGGTGCCCTTGTTGCCGCAGTTGGGGCAGTTGAGGTCGGCGAGGCCGTTGACCGGCGGCTTGCCGTGCTTCTCCTCGTACGCCTCCTCCAGGTGGTCCGCGCGGTAGCGCTTGTGGCAGGAGGTGCACTCGGTCAGCGGGTCGGAGAACGTGGCGACGTGGCCGGAGGCCACCCACACCTCGGGGGCCAGGATGACCGACGAGTCGAGCCCGACCACGTCCTCGCGCGAAGTGACCATGTAGCGCCACCACTGACGCTTGAGGTTCTCCTTGAGCTCAACGCCCAGCGGCCCGTAGTCCCAGGCGGCCCTCTGGCCACCGTAGATCTCGCTACAGGGGAAAACGAAGCCACGGCGCTTGCTCAGGCTGACGATGGAGTCGATCTTGTCGGCGGCCACGGTGCTCTCTTCATTACGACGACGAACTGGACAGGGGTGTCGCGAAGCGCCTCGGTGGGGGGTGGTGGTCGGGAGACGGCTGGGCGAATGCCTCAGATTACCGGCGGGCACGCCCCTTCGATCAAATCGGTATCGGAGGAGTCCGTCGCGCAGTCCGTCCAGTGGTCCGCCGAGCGGCCCCCGGCAGTCCGTCCCGGAGTCATCTCATCAGCCTTGTTGACAATCGTTTCCAGTTTAGTTGAAAATGACTGTCATGAACGTACGCCGCCTCATAGCCACGACCGCCGTCGCCGGAGCAGTCGTCCTCGGCCTCACCGCCCTCTCCGCCTGCTCCGCCTCCGACGCCGCCGACCGCAAGAGCGGCGACAGGCTGAACGTGGTGGCGTCGTTCTACCCGATGCAGTTCCTGGCCGAGCAGATCGGCGGGAGCCACGTCTCCGTCTCCACGCTGACCAAGCCGGGCGTGGAACCGCACGACCTGGAGCTCAGCCCGCGAGAGGTCGGCGGCCTCAGCGACGCGGACTACATCCTCTACCTCAAGGGCCTCCAGCCGGCCGTGGACGACGCGATCAAGCTCTCCGAGTCCGAGCACGCCGTCGACGCCGCGAAGCTCACCACGCTGGAGGACCACGGCGCCGAGGTAGGGGGCGAGGAGCACGGCCATGAGCACGAGGGCGAGGAGGCCGGCGCCGACCCGCACATCTGGCTGGACCCGGTGAAGTACGCCCAGGTCGCCGAGGGGGTCGGGAAGTCCCTGGAGAAGACCGACCCGGACCACGCCGCCGACTACCGCAAGAACACCGACGCCCTGGTCGCGAAGCTCGGCGCGCTCGACACCGCGTACGAGAAGGGGCTGGCGAACACCGCCACCAAGACGTTCATCACCACCCACTCCGCCTTCGGGTACCTGGCCGAGCGCTACGGCCTCACCCAGGAGGGCATCGCGGGCATCGACCCCGAGGCCGAGCCCAGCCCCGCCCGGATCAGCGCCCTGCACGCGATCGCGCGGGAGAAGAAGGTCACCACCGTCTTCTTCGAGACGCTCGCCAGCGACAAGACGGCCAAGACCGTCGCCCGGGACACCGGCCTGAAAACCGATGTGCTGGACCCGCTGGAGGGAATTACCGGCAAGTCCAAGGGCGATGACTACATCGAGGTCATGGAGTCCAACCTCGCCGCGCTGCAGAAGGCTCTCGGCGCGAAGTGAGCGAGACGAACAGGACGAGCGACCCGCCCGACACGACCAGCTCGCCCGACCCGACCGACACGAACCGCGCGGCAGCACCGGAGGCGCTCATGCCCGAGCCCCAGAGCTCCACATCCGAACCCGTGATCGTCGTACGCGACGCCACGGCCGTCCTCGGCGCACGCCCCGTGCTGCGCGGCGTCGACCTGACCGTGCGCCGCGGCGAGGTCGTCGCCCTGCTCGGCGCCAACGGCTCCGGCAAGTCGACCGCCGTGCGCTCCGTCATCGGCCAGGTCCCGCTCACCGGCGGCGCCGTCGAGCTCTTCGGCACCCCGCTGCGCCGCTTCCGCGACTGGGCCCGGGTCGGTTACGTACCGCAGCGCACCACCGCTGCCGGCGGTGTGCCGGCCACGATCCGCGAGGTCGTCTCCTCCGGGCGGCTGTCCCGCACCGGGCTGCGCCTGCCGCGCAGGACCGACCGGGCCGCCGTCGACCGCGCCATCGCGCTCGTCGGTCTCGCCGACCGCGCCAAGGACTCGGTGGACGCCCTCTCCGGCGGTCAGCACCAGCGCGTACTGATCGCCCGCGCGCTCGCCGCCGAACCCGAGCTGCTGATCATGGACGAGCCGATGGCGGGCGTCGACCTGGCCAGCCAGGAGATCCTCGCCGCGACGCTGCGCGAGCAGGTCGCGGCCGGCACCACCGTGCTGCTCGTCCTGCACGAGCTCGGCCCGCTGGAGCCGCTGATCGACCGGGCGGTCGTGCTGCGCGACGGCTGTGTGATGCACGACGGGCCGCCCCCGAAGGCGCTCGGGCAGCACGCGCTGCCCGGCCACGACCACGTACACCCCCACGCGGCTTCCGAGCCCGTCCGGACGGGACTGCTGAGCTGATCATGGAATTCCTCACCCCTCCCTTCATGCAGCGGGCGCTGATCGCCGCCGTGCTGGTCGGTGTCATCGCCCCCGCCGTCGGCATCTACCTGGTGCAGCGCCGGCAGGCACTGATGGGCGACGGCATCGGCCACATCGCGATGACCGGCGTGGGCCTCGGCTTCCTGCTGTCCAGCAGCCCCGTCTGGATGGCCACGGCCGTCGCCGTCGTGGGCGCGGTCACCATGGAGCTGATCCGCTGGTACGGACGCACCCGGGGCGACATCGCCCTGGCGATGCTCTTCTACGGCGGCATGGCGGGCGGTGTCCTGCTGATCAACCTCTCCGACACCGGCTCCAACGCCAACCTGACGTCCTACCTCTTCGGCTCGCTGTCCACGGTCTCCTCCGAGGACATCACCGCGATCACCCTGCTGGCGGCGTTCGTGCTGCTGGTGACGGTGGGACTGCGACGGCAGCTGTTCGCCGTCAGCCAGGACGAGGAGTTCGCCCGGGTCACCGGACTGCCCGTACGCGTGCTGAACCTGCTGATCGCGGTCACCGCCGCGGTGACCGTCACCGTCGCGATGCGGGTCGTCGGGCTGCTGCTGGTCAGCGCCCTGATGGTGGTCCCGGTCGCCGCCGCGCAGCAGATCAGCCGGTCCTTCAAGGTGACGTTCGTGCTGTCGGTGGCCGTCGGGGTCGCGGTGACGCTGGCCGGCACCATCACCTCGTACTACCAGGACGTCCCGCCCGGCGCGACGATCGTGCTCCTGGCCATCGGGGTGTTCATCGCCCTGACGCTCCTCGCCACCCCGCTGGCCAGGAGGCGCGCCCGCCACCGCGAAACGGCGGACGAGCGGTGCACCCTGGAAGTACCCGCCGCCCGCCGGGCCGCCGACGACGTCCGCGTCTGAGGCCGGCACCGGTGCGGACTGGCACAATGGCCCGACATACGTACGGGCGACACGAGGAGGCTCCTGTGGCGACGGCGCCGATCAGTGGAACGAACGCTGCACCGGTACGCGGCCGGTCGACCCGGCAGCGGGCAGCGGTGGCGGCGGCGCTCGACGAAGTGGACGAGTTCCGCAGCGCCCAGGAGCTGCACGACGTGCTCAAGCACCGCGGTGACTCGGTCGGACTGACCACGGTCTACCGCACCCTGCAGTCCCTCGCGGAC
Organism: Streptomyces sp. NPDC005803; assembly: GCF_040630435.1. Lineage (NCBI taxonomy): Bacteria > Bacillati > Actinomycetota > Actinomycetes > Kitasatosporales > Streptomycetaceae > Streptomyces > Streptomyces sp. NPDC005803. The sequence goes on from NZ_JBEXXO010000005.1 coordinate 156,219, forward strand.
GCGGGCGAGGTCGACGTGCTGCGCACCACCGAGGGGGAGTCCGTCTACCGCCGGTGCTCGACCGGCGACCACCACCACCATCTGGTGTGCCGGATGTGCGGCAAGGCCGTCGAGGTCGAGGGCCCGGCGGTGGAGCAGTGGGCCGAGACCATCGCGGCGCAGCACGGTTTCGTCAACGTGGCGCACACGGTCGAGGTCTTCGGTACGTGCGTGGAGTGCGCGACCACGCAGGGGTGAGCGCAGCGGTGAGCACGCGGGGGTGAGCCCCGGGGGCGCGGCCCCCGGGGCTCCCGCGGTTCAGCCCTCGGAGCCCTCCGGGGCGCCCGCCGCCTCCACCGCGCCGCCGAAGCGCCGGTCGCGCTGAGCGAATTCCAGACAGGCCCGCCACAGGTCACGGCGGTCGAAGTCCGGCCACAGAACGTCCTGGAAGACCATCTCGGCGTACGCGCTCTGCCAGATCAGGTAGTTGGAGGTGCGCTGTTCCCCGCTGGGGCGGACGAAGAGGTCGACGTCCGGCATGTCCGGGTAGTAGATGTACTTCGCGAACGTCTTCTCGTTGACCTTCGAAGGGTCGAGCTTCCCCGCGGCGACGTCCTGCGCGATGCGCTGCGCGGCGTCCGCGATCTCGGCCCGGCCGCCGTAGTTCACGCAGAAGTACAGCGTCATCTTGGTGTTGTCCTTGGTCTGCTCCTGGGCGACCTGGAGCTCCTGGACGACGGACTTCCACAGCTTCGGCATGCGGCCGACCCAGCGGATCCGGATGCCGAGCTCGTCCATCTCGTCGCGGCGGCGGCGGATGACGTCCCGGTTGAAGTTCATGAGGAACTTCACCTCCTCCGGGGACCGCTTCCAGTTCTCGGTGGAGAACGCGTACAGCGAGAGGTTCTTGACGCCCATCTCGATGCAGCCCTTGAGCACGTCCATGACGACGCCCTCGCCGACCTTGTGGCCCTCGGTGCGCGGCAGACCGCGTTCCTTGGCCCAGCGGCCGTTGCCGTCCATCACGACGGCCACGTGCTTGGGCACCAGCTCACCGGGGATCTTCGGAGGCACGGCACCGGACGGGTGCGGCTCCGGGGTCTTGTAGTCGCGCCGGTTACGGCCGCCGAGAATCCCGCGTACTGCCATGAACTGTCTCGCTCCCTGTACCTGGTCTGCCTGTGCTGCCTGTGCTGCCTGGTCTGCCTGTGCTGATGGACGCGTGCTTGGAGGCCCGTACTTGACGGGTCCGTACGTGAGGGGCCCGTGTCACTTCTCCACGTACCGTAGCGAGCGCAGTCCGCGCTCCAGATGCCAGTGCAGATAGGCGGACACCAGCCCGCTCCCCTCCCTGGCATGACGCGCCTCGCACGCGTCAGCCGTTGCCCAGTCGCCGGTGAGCAGGGCGCTCAGCAGGGCGACGGCCTCAGCCGAGGGTACGACGCTGCCGGGCACCCGGCAGTCGCCGCAGATGACGCCGCCCGCCGCGACGGAGAAGAACCGGTTCGGACCGGGCATTCCGCACCGGGCGCAGTCGTCGAAGCTGGGGGCGTAGCCGTTGACCGCGAGGGAGCGCAGCAGGAAGGCGTCGAGGATGAGGTGGGGCTCGTGCTCTCCGCGGGCCAGGGTGCGCAGGCCGCCCACCAGCAGCAGGTACTGCTGCACCGAGGGCTCGCCCTCGTGGTCGGTGAAGCGTTCGGCGGTCTCCAGCATCGCGGTGCCGGCGGTGTAGCGCCCGTAGTCGGTGACGATTCCGCCGCCGTACGGGGCGATGGTCTCGCTCTGGGTGCAGAGCGGCAGCCCGCGCCCGAGGAGTTCGCTGCCGCGCGCGAAGAACTGCACGTCCACATGGGAGAACGGCTCCAGCCGGGCCCCGAACTTCGACTTCGTGCGCCGCACCCCGCGCGCGACGGCCCGTACCCGGCCGTGGCCGCGGGTCAGGATCGTGATGATCCGGTCGGCCTCGCCCAGCTTCTGCGTGCGGAGCACCACGCCGTCGTCCCGGAACAAGCTCATGGCTCCATTGTCCGGTACGCGGGCGGCCCGCCGGGCCCGCCCCCGGAACCCGGTCCGGTCAGTGCCCGTCGGCGCCCCCGCCCGCGGGCACGACGAGGCCGGATTCGTAGGCGACGATCACGAGCTGGGCGCGGTCGCGGGCGCCCAGCTTGCCCATGATCCGGCTGACGTGCGTCTTGGCGGTGAGCGGGCTGAGACCGAGGGACTCGGCGATCTCGGCGTTGTTCAGGCCGCGTGCGACGAGGGCGAGGACCTGGCGTTCCCGGTCGGAGAGCATCCCGGGGCCTCCGGCCCCGGCACCGGCCGGGGGCTGCGGAGCGCTGAGGACCCGGGCGATCAGCCGGGCGGTCGGGCCGGGCGAGAGCAGGGCCTCCCCCGCGGCCACGGTCCTGATCGCGGTGAGCAGGTCGGCGGGCCGGGTGTCCTTGACCAGGAAGCCGGAGGCGCCGGCCCGGAGCGCTTCGACGATGTGGTCGTCGGTGTCGTACGTGGTCAGGACGAGGACCTTCACCCCGGCCAGGTCCTCGTCGGCGGCGATGCGACGGGTCGCCTCGATGCCGTCGAGCTCGGGCATCCGGATGTCCATCACGACGACGTCGGCACGTGCGGAGCGGGCGAGCGCGACGGCTTCGAGACCGGTGGCGGCCTCGCCGACGACCTCCATGTCCGGGTCGGAACCGACGAGCATCGCGAACGCCGCCCGCACGAGCGTCTGGTCGTCGGCGAGCAGTACGCGGATCATGAGGCGGTCTCCGGCTCCTGTGCCCGGACCGTGGCGTGTGTGGGGGGCAGCGGCGCTGCCGGAGCCTGCGTCCGGCTCTCCCCCTCCGCCTGTTCCTGCTGGTCTCGGGGTTCCTGCTGGTCTCGGCGTTCCTGCTGGCCCCGGTGTTCCTGCTGGTCTCGGCGTTCCTGCTGGCCCTGGTGTTCCTGCTGGTCTCGTGGTTCCTGCCGCCCCCGGGGTTCCTGCTGTTCCTCCAGATCCTGCAGGTCCGGGCAGGGCAGCAGCGCCGAGACCTCGAAGCCGCCGCCGGGGAGGGGCCCGGCGGTCAGTGTGCCGCCCGTGCTGCGGGCGCGTTCCCGCATCCCCACGATGCCGAAGCCGGGCGTGGAGCCGTCGTCCACCGGGCCGGTGCCGTCGTCGGTGACCGTGACCCGCAGGGCGCCCGGGCCGGCGGGCTCGACGGCGACGACGACGCGGACGCCGGGGCCCGCGTGCCGTACCGCGTTCGTCAGGGACTCCTGCACGATGCGGTACGCGGCCGCTCCGGTCGCCGGGGCGACGCGGCCCGAGGGGGCGCGCACCCGCAGGCCGACCCGGGCCCCGGCCGCCTCCGCGGCCCGTACCAGACCGGGCAGGGCGGCCAGGTCGGGCAGCGGCCCGTCCGTGTCGTGCCGGTCGCCCTGACCGGTGTCCCGCAGCACCTGGAGCGTGGTCCGGAGTTCGGCCCTGGCCTCGCGGCAGGTGTCCGCGATGTCGTCCAGGGCCGCGGCGATCGCCTGCCGGTCGAGCCGCTCCGGGTCGACGGTCAGGATGTGCGAGGCGACCGAGGTCTGCACCCCGATGAGGGTGATGCTGTGGGCCAGCAGATCGTGCAGGTCGCGGGCGATCCGCAGCCGTTCCTCGGCGACCCGCCGCCGGGCCTCCTCCTCGCGGGTCCGTTCGGCGCGTTCGGCGCGCTCCAGCACCGAGGCGACGTACTGGCGGTAGATGCGTACGTCGACACCGCAGAACAGCACGGCCACGACCCACCCGGAGATGCGCAGCAGTTCGAACCCCTGATGGGCGTCGATGGTGAGCACCACCGTCACCATCACCGACGTCACACCGATGCCGGTGAGCAGGGTGCGCAGCGGGCGGCCGGTCACGGCCACGGTGTACAGCGCGATCCAGGTCTGCGGCATCGTGGCCGTGTGGGCGTTGTCGAGACCGTGGTAGAGCGCCAGCACGGGCACCATGGCGAGCAGCGCGAGGACGGGGCTGCGCCGACGCCACACGAGCGGTGCGGCGCTGCACAGCAGCAGGAGCCAGCCGAGCGGGTCAGGAGCGCGGGCGTGGTCGGTGGACAGGGCGAGCGCCGCGGAGAGCGCACCGGCGCCCACGGCGACGAGGGCGTCGGTGCGGGTCCGGTGCGGCGCGAGCATGGGGTCGCGGTTGACGACGGCCAGGATGCGCTCGCGGCGGCGTGGGGTGGTGGACACGCCGCCATCCTCCGGTACGGGTGGGGGCACTGTCAGGGGGCCCTGACGAGTGCGGGTTCGTGCGGCACGGGTGCGGCGGGCGTGCGGCTGAGCGCGCCGGGCCACCACATCCTCCGCTGCAGGGCCACGCTCGCCGAGGTCACCAGGTAGGTGCGGACGAGGAAGGTGTCGAGCAGGACGCCGACGGCGATGACGAAGCCCATCTCGACCAGGCCGGCCAGGGGCATGTTCGTGAGGACGGCGAAGGTGGCGGCGAGCACGAGCCCCGCCGAGGCGATCACGCCGCCGGTGGTGCGCAGCGCGGTGAGAGCGGCATCGGTGGGTTCGGCGCCGCCCCGGGCCTCCTCACGGACCCGGTGCATCAGGAAGATGCCGTAGTCGACGCCGAGGGCCACCAGGAAGACGAACGAGAGCAGCGGCAGCCCCGGGTCGGTGCCCTTGAGCCCGAGGAGCGGTTCGAAGAGGAGGCCGCCGATGCCGAGCGCGGCGCCCCAGACCGCGACGACGGCGGCGACGAGCAGCAGCGGGGCGACGAGGCTGCGCAGCAGGACGATCAGGATCAGCAGGACGGAGAGCAGGACGAGCGGGACGACGATCCTCAGGTCCCGGGAACTGGCCGTCTCCAGGTCCATCTGCTGGGCGCCGGGTCCGCCGACGTGGCTGCCGTCGAGGCCGTCGCGCAGGGCGTGGATGGTCTTCCGCTCCCCCGGCGACTCGGGCCTGTCCTGGGCGACGACGGACAGTTCGGTCCAGCCGCCGCCGCTGCGGCCGCGTGCGGCGGAGGCGACGCCCTCGGTCGTACGGGCCCGCGCCAGCGCGGCGTCGGCCCGGCCGGTGGGGGTGATCACGGTGATCGGCTGGGTGGAGCGGCCGGGGTAGGCGCCGGCGAGGGTCGCCATCGCCGCGACCGAGTCCGGCTTGCTGGTGAAGGAGTCCTCCTGCTTGAGGTCGCCGGGCAGGCTGAACGCGCCGAGCGACAGCGCGCCCAGCAGCAGTCCGCCGCCGACGAGCACCGCGACGGGCTGGCGCCCCGCAAAACCGCCCATGGCGGCGAAGAGCGAGCGGCGCTTCTTCGGCTCGGCGCCGTACACGGGCACGAGCGGCCAGAACACCCGGCGGCCCAGGAGCACCAGGACGGCCGGAAGCAGCGTCAGCATCGCCAGGAGGGCGCACAGCACCCCGACGGCGGCGATGGGGCCCATGCCCCGGCTGCTGGTGAGATCGGCCGCCAGCAGGCACAGGAGACCGGCTGCGACGGTGGCGGAGGACGCGACGACGGCGGGCCCGCAGCCGCGCAGCGCCGCCGCCATCGCCTCGTGCGGCCGGGCGGTGCGGGTGAGTTCCTCGCGGTAGCGGGAGACGAGCAGCAGGGCGTAGTCGGTGCCCGCGCCGAAGACGAGGATGGTCATCACCGCGGAGCTCTGGCCGGTGACGGTGACGTCGAAGCCCCGGTTGAGGCCGTACACGACCGCCATGGACAGGGCGTCGGCGACGCCCGCGACGAGGAGCGGCACCAGCCACAGCAGCGGGCTGCGGTAGATGAGGATCAGCAGGATCGCGACGACGGCGACGGTCGTGTAGAGGAGCGGGCCGCCGAGCGAGCCGTAGACCTTCTGCGCGTCCACGGTCAGCGCGCCCGGCCCGCCGACCTCGACGTCCAGTCCGCCGCCGCCCTTCGCGGTCTCACGCACCTCGTCGACGAACGCGGTCCTCGCCTCGTCGTCCTGGCCGGGCTCGGTCGTGGAGACCGGGTACATCAGCGTCGTGCCGTCCTCGGAGGGCACGGCCCGCGGCGGCGCGGTGAGGGTGTGGCCGGCCGCCACCCGGGCGGTCTGCCGGGCCGCGACGGCCCGGTCCGCGGCGGTCAGTCCGCCGTCCCGGTGGTACACGAGGACGAGGTCGGTCGACTCACCGCCGGGCAGTGTGTCCTGGATCTTCGCGACCTGGGTGGAGTCGGCACTCGCCGGCAGGTAGTCGACGGCGCGGTTGACCTGTACGTCCCCGAGCTTGCCGGCCGGCGGGCCGGCGATCGCGATCACGGCGGCCCAGAACACGACGATCGCCCAGGGCAGCATGCGCCACCGGCTCCGTGGTCGCGTGCGTCCGCCGATGTCCTGTGCTGCGGCCCTCATGGGAGGCCCCCCTTCCGTCCGGGTGTCCGGTCATGTCCAGACTCCCGTCGGGCCGGGCGCGACGCGTCGCACCGGGGGCCGACTTCCCCGCTACTGCCGTGGAGGGCCCGACGGCCCGGCTACTCCCGCGGGAGTACCGGGCCGGTGCGGAAAGGGGATCACGAGGGTGTGCGCGCCGCCGCGGCGAGCAGCCGGGCGGTGTCCTCGCCGCGCAGGCGCAGCGCCCCGCCGACCGTGGTCAGCACCTCGCGCTCGGCCGGGGTGTAGGGGCCGTCGGCGAGGGCGATCCTGGCGCCCTGGAGCAGAATCGCCTCGCGGCCCGCGGGCGCCAGGTGCGGGGCGAGGGGCTCCAGCGCCTCGTGGAGCTCGATGGCGAGGGCCGCGCCGCAGGCCTCGGCCGCGGGGTCGAAGGCGGAGCCGTGGCCGATGTCGGCGGAGAGGATCTCGACGACGGTGGCGAGCTGTTCCCGGGTGCACCCGTCGAAGCCGGCGTCGCGCACGGTCTCGACCGCGGTCTCCAGGACCGGGCGGGAGGTGCTGCCACCGGCCGCGAGGACCCCGAGGGTCATGGTGTGGACGGCGTCCCTGAGCATCGCGGAGAACCGCGTGGTGGTGGGGTGGTCGAGTGCCTCGGGGTCGAAGTGGGCGTGGCAGGCGGCGCATTCGACGACCGGGCCCACCGTGCCGCGCCGCAGCAGCGGCACTCCGAGGACGGTGAAGCGGCGGCGTCCGGTGAGGCGGCGGTAGTTGCGGTCGCCCCCGCAGCCCGGGCAGAAGAACTCGCCGTCGCCGACGGTGTCCCACAGGGTGCGGATGCCGCAGATACGCAGCTTCGTGGCGCTTCGTCCCTGGGCTGACCGCACGTCGAACACCTCCGTAACTCCCCCGTAGCCCTTCGGGCACGGGAGGTACCCCCGGCAACATTGCCGTGTTGACGTGATGTTAACCACATCCGTGAAGCGGCGTCAGCACCTCGATCGTCACAACCGCCGGAGATGGCCAAACCCCGCCCCCCGGAAGGTGGGGGACGGGGTTCGCGGACCGTACGACTTCACGCCCTTTCGGGCGCCGGGTCAGCGGGTGGCGCGGTTGACCGCGGAGACGACCGCCTTCAGCGAGGCGCGCGTGGTGTTGGGGTCGATGCCGATGCCCCACAGGACCTTTCCGTCGATGGCGCACTCGATGTACGAGGCGGCCTGGGCGCTCGCACCCTCGCTCATCGTGTGCTCGGTGTAGTCCAGCAGCCGGGCGTCGATGCCGATGGCCTGCAGCGCCTCGAAGAACGCCGAGATCGGGCCGTTGCCGGAGCCGGTGAGCACGGTGTCCACGCCGTCCACGGTCGCCTCGACGGTGATCGTGTCCTGGCCGTCCGAGCCGGTCGTGCTCTGGCCGGAGCGGATCTGTACGCGCCCCCAGGCGTTGTCCGGGTTGGGCAGGTACTCGTCCTGGAACGTGGTCCAGATCTGCGTCGGCGTGACCTCGCCGCCCTCGGCGTCGGTCTTGGCCTGAATGATCCGGGAGAACTCGATCTGCATGCGGCGCGGCAGGTCCAGCTTGTGGTCGTTCTTCAGGACGTACGCGATGCCGCCCTTGCCGGACTGCGAGTTGACCCGGATCACGGCCTCGTAGGAGCGGCCGACGTCCTTCGGGTCGATCGGCAGGTACGGGACCGCCCACTCGATGTCGTCGACGGTCTTGCCCTGGGCGGCCGCGTCGGCCTCCATGGCGTCGAAGCCCTTCTTGATGGCGTCCTGGTGGGAGCCGGAGAAGGCGGTGTAGACCAGGTCGCCCGCGTAGGGGTGGCGCGGGTGGACCTCCATCTGGTTGCAGTACTCGCTGGTGCGGCGGATCTCGTCGATCTGCGAGAAGTCGATCTGCGGGTCGACTCCCTGCGAGAACAGGTTCATGCCCAGCGTCACCAGGTCGACGTTGCCGGTGCGCTCGCCCTGGCCGAACAGGCAGCCCTCGATCCGGTCCGCCCCGGCCATCAGGGCCAGTTCGGCGGCGGCGACGGCGGTGCCCCGGTCGTTGTGCGGGTGGACGGACAGGCAGACGAACTCGCGGCGTGACAGGTTGCGTGACATCCACTCGAACCGGTCCGCGTGCGTGGACGGCGTCGAACGCTCCACGGTGGCGGGCAGGTTGAGGATGATCTCGCGGCCCTCCTCGGGCTGCCACACGTCACAGACCGCCTCGCAGACCTCCAGGGCGAAGTCCAGCTCGGTGTCGGTGAAGATCTCGGGGCTGTACTGGTAGCCGAAGATCGTCTCCTCGCCCAGGATCTTGTCGGCGTACTCCATGACCAGCCGGGTGCCGTCCACCGCGATCTGCTTGACCTGCTCCTTCGAGCCGCGGAAGACCACGCGGCGGAAGGTGGGGGCGGTCGCGTTGTACAGGTGCACCGTGGCGCGGTGGGCGCCGCGCAGTGATTCGACGGTCCGCTCGATCAGTTCCTCGCGGGCCTGCGTCAGGACGGAGATCGTCACGTCCTCGGGGATCGCGCCCTCTTCGATGATGGAGCGGACGAAGGCGAAGTCGGTCTCGCCGGAGGACGGGAAACCGACCTCGATCTCCTTGTAGCCCATGCGTACCAGCAGGTCGAACATCTCGCGCTTGCGGGCCGGCGACATCGGGTCGATCAGCGCCTGGTTGCCGTCGCGCAGGTCGGTGGAGAGCCAGCGGGGGGCGGTGGTGATCCGCTTCTCGGGCCAGGTGCGGTCGGGGATCTCGACGGCCTCGTACCGGCCGTACTTGTGGACCGGCATCCCGGACGGCTTCTGCAGGCCCGTGGCGTTGGTGATCGGCGTGGGGCGGCCCACGGCGTTCTCGGCGGGGGTCTGCGCGGGGTTCACTGCGGTCATGGCGTAGGGCTCCTCGGGGTCCTGCAAGGGGACGGCCGACTGTGTTGCTGCAACACCAGACTCCGCGGGGAGGGGGTCGGCCTACGACTACAGGCCCTCGCCGCGGCAGCTAAGAAGAAGCAGCCCGAAACGCATGATGCGAAGAGACTAGCCGAGGGGCGCCCGAGACGTCGGTGCCGTATCAGTATGCGGGACCGGGCGCCGGTGTCGGGCGAACAGTGAGGGATCACTCTATTTCGTCAATTCCGGTTGCAACCAGTGACATGACGAACACGCACTGCCACAGTCGTGTGTATGCAGCCTCGATCTCAGCACGAAATCCGTCCCGTCTTCTGCACCATCGTGCCGCCCCACGTCCTCGACAAGCTGTCGCAGTCCGACGACCCCGTCCTCGCGGGCCCGGCTCGCCGCACCCTGGAGGCCGACGCCGCCCGGCGCACCCGCCGCCAGGTGACCACCGTCGTCCGGACCCCCGTCGTCCCCGCGGCGGAGGCGGACCGGTCGGCCAAACCCGACCGCACGATCTACGACTGCCGCCACCGCACGAACCTGCCCGGCAAGAAGGTCCGCGCCGAGGGCCAGAAGCCCACGTCCGACGCCAGCGTCAACCGCGCGTACGCGGGGCTCGGCGCCACCTTCGACCTGCTGCTCAGCGCCTACGGCCGGCGTTCGATCGACGGCAACGGGCTGCCGCTGATCGGCTCGGTGCACTACGACGAGAAGTACAACAACGCCTTCTTCGACGGCGAGCAGATGGTCTTCGGTGACGGGGACGGCGAGATCTTCCTGGACTTCACCGTCGCCATCGACGTGATCGCCCACGAGCTGGCGCACGGACTGACGCAGTACACGGCCAACCTGAACTACTACGGCCAGTCCGGCGCGCTCAACGAGTCGGTGTCGGACGTGTTCGGGTCCCTGGTCAAGCAGTACTCGCTCGGCCAGACCGCCGGTCAGGCCGACTGGCTGATCGGCGCGGGGCTGCTCGCGCCCCGTGTCCAGGGAGTGGCGCTGCGCTCGATGAAGGCGCCCGGTACCGCGTACGACGACGACGTGCTCGGCAAGGACCCGCAGCCCGCCTCGATGGACGACTACATCCACACGAGCGACGACAACGGCGGGGTGCACCTCAACTCCGGCATCCCGAACCGCGCGTTCTACCTGCTGGCCACCGCGCTCGGCGGCAGTTCCTGGGAGAAGGCGGGTCAGCTCTGGTTCGACGTGCTGACCGGTGGTGAACTGGCGGTGGACGCGGACTTCGCGTCCTTCGCCCGGCTGACCGTGGCGGCGGCCCGCAGCCGCTTCGGCGAGGGCGACGAACTGGAAGCGGTCCGCAAGGCCTGGTCGGAGGTGGGTGTGCCGACCGCGTAGCCGGACAGGACCTTACGGTCCCAGGACCGTCCGTCGAGGAAGGACACCGCATGCGGATCCAGGTGAGCAGGACCGGCGGCTTCGCCGGCATCGCGCGCCACCGTGAGATCGACACCTCGGGACGGGCCGACGCCCCCGCATGGGAGGCCCTGGCCGAATCGGCACTCACCGACGGCCGGGACGCTCCCGCGACGGGCGTCGCGGACGGCTTCAGCTACCGGATCACGGTCGACGGCCGGACCGTGCACTGCGCGGACCCGCGGCTGACCGACGCCCAGCGCGCGCTGGTCTCACGCGTCCTGAAGGAGGGCGCGTGAGACCGGCGGCGTACGTCTGACGGGGCGCGGACCACCGCGTGCGGGACCGCTTCGCATCCTTCCCCGGCCGCCCTCGCACGCCTTCGCCCCGGGGGCTTCGGCGGCTGCGCCGGCCTCCGGTCCGTGAGCTCGCTCAGAACCCCAGCTTGCGCAGCTGCTTGGGGTCCCGCTGCCAGTCCTTGGCGACCTTCACGTGCAGGTCGAGGAAGACCGGCGTGCCCAGCAGGGCCTCGATGTGCTTGCGCGACTTCGTGCCGACGTCCTTCAGCCGCTTGCCCTTCGGGCCGATGATGATGCCCTTCTGGCTGGGCCGCTCGATGTAGACGTTGGCGTGGATGTCGAGCAGCGGCTTGTCCGCCGGGCGGTCCTCGCGCGGCAGCATCTCCTCGACGACGACCGCGATGGAGTGCGGCAGCTCGTCCCGGACGCCTTCGAGTGCGGCCTCCCGGATCAGTTCCGCGACCATGACCATCTCGGGCTCGTCGGTGAGATCGCCCTCGGGATAGAGCGGCGGGCTCTCCGGGAGCAGCGGGGCGATCAGGTCGGCCAGCAGGCCGACCTGGTCGTCCTTGACGGCCGAGACCGGGATGATCTCCGCCCACTCGAAGCCGAGCTCCTCGCCGAGGCGGGAGACGGCCAGCAGCTGTTCGGCGAGCTGCTTGGACTCGACCAGGTCGGACTTGGTGATGATCGCGATCTTGGGCGTCTTCTTGATGCCCGCGAGTTCCTTGACGATGTACTTGTCACCGGGGCCGAGCTTCTGGTCGGCGGGCAGGCAGAAGCCGATGACGTCGACCTCCGCCCAGGTGGTGCGTACGACGTCGTTGAGGCGCTCGCCCAGCAGGGTGCGCGGCTTGTGGAGGCCGGGGGTGTCGACCAGGATCAGCTGTGCGTCCGGCCGGTGCACGATGCCGCGCACGGTGTGCCGGGTCGTCTGGGGCCGGTTGGACGTGATCGCCACCTTCTGGCCGACCAGAGCGTTCGTAAGGGTGGACTTGCCCGCGTTGGGACGGCCCACGAAGCAGGCGAAACCGGCCCGGTGGGGGGCGTTGTTCTCAGCCTGCCGCGCAGCAGCTTCTGGGTTAGGTCGAGCGCTCATGGCGCCCATTGTCCCCGATCCCGGCGGCCTCGGGGCACCACTCCGTCCGCCACGGCCACCGGACCCCTCTTCTCAGGCGGTGCGGCGACGGTTGCGGCGTGACCGGATCCACAGCGCCGCGCCCCCGGCGAGCGCCGCCAGCAGCACCCCGGCGACCAGCCAGGGCAGTGCGAAGTACGAGACGGAGGCGGACTCGCGGGTGTCGCGGGCGCTCGCGGTCAGCTTGATCTCGCCCCATTCCACCTGCGGCGCGCCCGCCCACTCCTCGGTGAGCCTGACCTCCTGGCGCGGCAGCAGCTCGGACGGGATGCGCTTCAGGTCGCGGGTGAGCAGGGTGCGGCCGAAGAGGCCCTCGGCCTTCAGGGCGACCTCGGGGCTGAGGGTGACGTTGCCGCGGTTGCGGAGCGTGTACGAGATGACGGCCCGGGACGTGCCCGTGCCCGGGACCAGCGGCTGGGTGTGCTCGACCGACACGTCCTCGACGGAGAGCGCGGGCATCGTCGGGCCGTTGACCCGCAGATAGATACGCGCTCCGACCGCCTTCTGGATGCCGACGGCGACGGCCCCCGCGTCGGCGGGGTCGATGCGCTGGTCGAGGGCGACGAGGGCGCCGGGGTGGTCGCCCGGCTCGGCGTCCTCGGGCACCTTGATGGTGACCGGCAAGGTGACGGAGCCGTGCGGTCCCACGGTGACCCGGTCGCGGCCGGCCTTCGCCCAGGCTCCGACGGAGCGCTGCTTCTCGTTCTGCGCCCGGACCGCGAAGCCGCCGTCGCGTGCGGTGTTGTAGGCGTCGGCGGCGTACAGCCGGAAGGTCAGCGGTGTCCCCGTCTTGTTGGTGACGGTGACCTTGTCGGTGAGGGTGGCGCCCGGGTCGGCGGAGAGGTAGAAGTACGGCCGCGCGCCCGCGTCGGCGGTGGTGGGGAAGACCGACCAGCTGCCGTTGTCGGCGGCGGAGGCCGGGGGCGCGCCGAGCAGGAGGAGGGCTCCGGCCAGCAGGGCCGCCAGGGGCGCCAGGGGCGTCATGGGCGTCAGAGATACAAAGGGTCTGCGCACGGTGCGGGCTCCCAGGTGCACACTCGGGCGGGGTGGGCCGGCCGGGTGCGCGCCCGGCCCACCGGTTGATCGGTGGTGCTCGCTCACGTGATCAGGTGTGCTCGTTCTCGTCGTCGTTCACATTCGTCGTTCGTTCATGTGAGGGTGAGCGTGAGCACTCCGCTGTACGCGCCGGCGGCGGTGTACGCCGGTACGTCCAGCGACAGCTGGGCGTCGACGGTGAACACGCCCCCGGTGAAGGCGCTGTCCGGCGTGGAGGCCAGGGTGGCCCCCGCGCTGCCGACCGTTCCTTCGGACCCGGCCGCGCAGGTGCCCGGGCTGCCGGGCTTCGTGGCACAGGCCGGACTCCAGCCGAGCGCGGACGCGCTGATCGTCGCCCCTCCCGGGCCCTTGAAGTCGGTGACCTTGCCGGTCAGGGACCAGCCCGCGGGGCCGCCGCGGAAGTCCTGGACCGTCACGGTCTGCAAGGCGCCGGTGGAGGCGCCGCCCTGCCCGAAGTCGACCGCCGACAGGGCGACGGAGTCCCCGGCCTGGGTCATGGCGAGCGTGCCCGGCCTGACGGACGAGGTCAGCTTCTGGCTGCCGCCCGGGGTCTCGCCGCCGCCTCCGGTGACGGTGTAGGCCTGGGGGCCCGCACCCTTGGCGGCGTTCCACTCCGCGCCCTCGTAGGCGACGATGCCGGTGGTCGAGCGGGCGTTGACGGTGAGCCGGCCGGTGAAGGAGCCGGACCCGTCCGCCGTGACCGTCGCGCGGTCACCGGTCGGGGCGTCGCCGGCCCGCCCGGCGAGGGTGACGGACGCGCCCGCGGTGAACTTCGACCCGGTCACGGTGACCTGGTCCCCGGCCGCGCCGGACGCCGTACCGAGCTGGATGGCCCGTTCGTTGACCTGACCGCCGCCGCCCGTGGCGATGATGGTCTGGGACACGGGGGCGGGCGGATCGGTGACCGTGCAGGGCGTGTCCAGCTCCATGATGTAGCTGGTGTGGATGTTGTAGTCGCCGGGCGAGAGCGTGATCGCGCCGGGCGCGGTGACGGTGAACGTGCCGGTCATGGAGAACGACGGGAAGTCGCCCTTGCCGGGCACCGGTTCGTTCTTCTTCGGGCCCGCCACCGTGACGTCTGCGGACTGCGCGCCGCCGACGGTGACCTTGCCGGTCGGCGTCATGATGTCGGCGGGCAGCGCCAGGTCGACCGGGTTGCTCGCGGCGGGGGCGATGACGGTGTACGTCACCGTGACCGTGTCGCCGACCTTGGGCGCGGCGTTGTCGACGGTGATCTCGGCCGAGGTCGTGCCGTCGATCGGCGGGATGCCCGCGATGGCGGGCGGGATGCAGTGGGTCGGGAAGTCCACCGCGACCGAGGCCGTGGCGCTGGCCTGCGCGGGTCCGGCGAGCAGCCCTCCCCCGGTGACGACGAGCGCGCCGACGCCCAGCGCGGCGGCCCAGCGGCGGCCGCGGTCGGGACGGTTCCGGCGACAGGATCTTCGGCTGTCGGATCTTCGGACGGCTGAACGCATGGAGCCCCCTCCTGCGGGATCCGGCGCGGTGGCTCTTCCGCGTCGGCAGGGGGCCATTGATGACTCCGGTCCGAAAGAAGTCAATGGCGGCGAAACGCCCTGACTGATGGGCCATCAGCTGGTGTCAAGATCCGCGTTTCCCGCACCTCCTGGGCGAACGCCCCGCGCCGGTGGGGCGCGGGGCGGGGGCATGCGGGGCAGGGGTTCGGCGGAGGTTCAGCCCGCCGTCACGGTCAGCCGCAGCACCCCGTCGGGCCCGGCGAGCAGCACGGGCGTGTCGGCCCCGCCCAGGTCCCGCACCGCGGCCCGGTCCTCGTCGGAGGGGGTCTGCGCCTCGGAGACGACCGCGGCCGCCTCCAGTGACGTGGCGCCGCTGGCCACGGCCATCGCGACGGCCGTCCGGAGCGCGCTGAGCCGCAGCGACTCCAGCTCCACGGTGCCGGCCACGTAGGTGCGTCCGGTCTCGTCCCGCACGGCCGCGCCTTCCGGCACGCCGTTGCGGGCGCGGGCGCTGCGCGCCAGGGTGACGATCTTGCGGTCCTCGGCGCCGAGGTCGGTGCTATCGGTCATGTGCCGAGCATACGAAGCGCGGCGGTGGCCCGGACACGGGGGCGTGCCGGTGCGGCCGCCCGGTCAGCGGCCGTCCGCCGGCGTCCGGGGTGCGGCCAGCAGCCGCAGCTTCTCCTCGGTGCCGGTGTCCGGCCACGGGTTGTGCAGCACGACCGCCAGGTCCGGGCGGGCCGGGATGCGCAGCTGGGTGGCCTCCAGGACCAGCCTGCCGACGGCCGGGTGCGACATCTCCTTGCGCATCTGACCGCCGGGCGCGACGTCCTGCCGCGCCCACAGCTCGGCGAACTCGGGGCTGCGCTCGGCCGCCTCGGCCACGATCGCCCGGAACCCGTCGTCGTCGGGGCACTCCGCGCACGCGGCCCGGAACTGGGCGACGAGCCGGGCGGCGGTCTCCCGCCACTGCGCGTCCCGGCCCCGGTGGACGGGTTCGGTGAAGAAGGCGATCACACAGTTCTGCGGCCGGTCCGGCCGCAGCCCGAAGACCGTCGAGGCCGCGTCGTTGTAGAGGATGACGTTCCAGTACGCGTCCATGATGTGCGCCGGGTAGGGCAGCCAGCCGTCGAGCAGCCGCCGCAGCCCCTCGCACATGTCCGTGTGCGCCGGATCGACCTCGGGCACGGGCGGGTTGAGCCCCGCCAGTACGTAGAGGTGACGGCGTTCGGCACTGCTGAGCCGCAGTACCCGGCCCACGGAGTCCAGCACCTGGGGCGAGACGGTGATGTCACGGCCCTGCTCCAGCCACTGGTACCAGGAGGCGCCCACCCCCGCGAGGACGGCGACCTCCTCGCGGCGCAGCCCCGGAGTGCGCCGCCGGGCCCCGCCGTCCGGCAGGCCGGCCTCGGCCGGGGTGACCCGCGCCCGCCGGCTCATCAGGAACTCCCGCAGCTCGCCGAGGCGGTGCGCTGTGCCGGCGTTCGCCGCGGTCCGGGCCGGTGTCCCCAAGTACCTGCTCCCCCTGGTGTCCGGGCGCACGCCTGCCTGGTGGTGGCGCCGACAGGATAAGTACCGGCTCCCCACGGATATTCCGGCGGCCCGAGGCTCATGCCATGGCGATCGATTCCTCCTCCCCAACGGCTGTCACCTCCCCCGTCCCCGCGCCCCCCGGCCCGGACCGGCTCTCCGGCCGGGCCCGGCTGGTGCTCCTCGTCCTGTGCGCCGCCCAGTTCATGGTGTCGCTCGACTTCTCCGTGCTGAACGTGGCGCTGCCCGTCCTCGGCGACGACCTCGGTCTGAGCCGGTCCGGCCTCCAGTGGGCGATCACCGCCTTCGCCCTTCCGTCCGGCGGCTTCCTGCTGCTCTTCGGCCGGATCGCCGACCTCTACGGACGCCGCCGCCTGTTCCTCAGCGGGCTCGTGGTCTTCGGCGCGGCCTCGCTGCTGGCCACGCTGGCCTGGAACCCGGCCGTCTTCCTCACCGGGCGGGCGCTCCAGGGTCTTGGCGCCGCGGCCATCGTGCCCACCGGGATGTCCCTGCTCACCACCACGTTCCCGGAGGGCCCGCTGCGCGACCGGGCTCTCGGCATCAGCGGCACCCTGCTCTCCCTCGGCTTCACCGTCGGCATGGTGGCCGGCGGCACGCTCACCGACACCCTCGGCTGGCGCTCCACGATGGGGCTGCTGACCGTGGCCGCGGTGCTCGTCCTCGCGGCGGCGCCCGCGCTGCTCACCGAGTCCCGTACGCCCCACCGGCCGCGGCTGGACGTGCCGGGGGCCATGACCGTCACCGGCGGACTCCTCGCGCTGATCTACGCCCTCTCCACAGCGGCCGAGCACGGCTTCGGGCGCGTGGACGTACAGGCCGCACTGGCCGCCGGGGTGGTCCTGCTCGCCGCCTTCGGGGTCGTCGAGTCGCGGGCGTCCGCCCCTCTGGTCTCACTGCCGATGCTCCGCCGGCGCACGGTGGCCTTCGGCAATCTGGGCGGGCTGCTCACCTTCGCGGTGATGAGCACGCTCGTCTTCGTCCTCACCCTGTACCTGCAGGAGATCCTGGGCCTGTCGGCGTTCGGGACCGGGCTCGTCTTCGGGGTGCAGGGCCTCGCCTCCGTGGTGGCGGGTGTGTACGCCCCGAAGGTCATCGGCCGGGTGGGCGCCCGGCGCACCCTGGCCGCCTCCCTGCTGGGCCAGGGCCTGTTCATCGCGGCGCTGCTGGGCCTCGGTACGGACTCGGGCGTCTGGCTGGCCACGGTCGCGGTCTCGCTCGCCAGCATGTGCCACCTCGGCGCGATCATCGCGTACGGCCTCACGGTCACGTCGGGGGTCCCGGACGCGGAGCAGGGTCTGGCGACGGGACTGGTCACCACGGTCCAGCAGGTGGGGCTCACCATCGGGATCCCGCTGCTCGGTGTGGTGGCGACGGCCCAGAGCTCCCTGTTCGACGGCGTGCGGACCGTGGTCGCGGTGGCCGCGGGGCTGCTGGTCGTCGCGGCGGGGGTGGTGGCGGCCGGCCTGCGGCGGCCCTGAAGCGCGTCGCGGAAGGCTGAGGCCGGGCCGGCGAGGCCTTCTGCGACACGCTTCAGAGGGTGGGCGCTTCCCGGGCGGCCGCCTCCTCGTAGGCGGCGGTCAGTTCCGCCAGCACGCCGTCCGCGGGGGCCGGCGCCCCGGTCAGGTGCGTGGCGCGGAGTTCCGCCATGAACCGCTCCCACATCGGCTGGCCGCCGACGGCCAGCAGTTCGGCCCGCACCGTCAGTTCCGGCGCCGTGTCCAGCCAGCGGGCGCCCCAGGCGCCCAGCTGGGCCATCACCGGGACGAGCTGTACCGCCGCCTCGGTGAGGTGGTAGGCGACCTTCTGGCGGTGGCTCGGGTCGTCGTCGCGGGTGAGCAGCCCCGCCGCGACGAGTTTCGCCAGCCGGTTGGCCAGGATGTTGGACGCGATGCCTTCCATGGACGCGTTGAGCAGCTCCCGGAAGTGGGTGTGGCCTCCGAACATGATGTCGCGCAGCACGATCAGGCTCCAGCGGTCCCCGAGCAGTTCGACCGTCATGTTGATCGGACATCCGGAGCGGCCCGGCGACACGGGGAGCTTTCCGACCGGAACTGGTTGCAACATGGGAGCAGTCTAGATAGCTTGACAACCGCTTGCAGATTGCAACCGGAAGGGCTCCGATGAAACAGCTGGTCCGCGTCCAGAACTTCTGTGTGTCCCGCGACGGCTACGGCGCCGGGGAGGGGCAGACGCTCGACCGGCCGTTCGGCGACGCCGATCCCGGCGCGCTGCTCTCCTGGGCCGGCGCCACCGCGCACTGGCCCAACCGGACGGAGCCCGGGGGCACCCTCGGCCTGGACGACTACTTCACGCGCGACTTCACCAACAACATCGGCGCCGAGATCATGGGGCGCAACAAGTTCGGCCCGCAGCGCGGTCCGTGGGAGAACCACGACTGGGAGGGATGGTGGGGCGAGGAACCCCCGTTCCACACCCCGGTCTTCGTCCTCACGCATCATGAACGGCCCTCGATCACCCTGGGGGAGACCACGTTCCACTTCCTCGACGCGTCCCCGAAGGACGCGCTCGCCCGGGCCTTCGACGCCGCCGAGGGCAAGGACGTACGCATCGGCGGCGGTGTCGCCACGGTCCGGGAATTCCTCGACGCCGATCTCATCGACTCGCTGCACGTCGGCGTCGCGCCGGTCGACTTCGGCGCCGGCGAACGGCTGTGGGAGAGCCCCGAGGACCTGACCGGCCGCTTCCACCTGGAGAAGGTCCCCAGCCCGAGCAGCGGGGTGGTGCACCACCTGCTCTGGCGGAAGTGACCGTCCGGGCGGGTCCTACGCCCGGTCGAGCCGCAGCCGCTCCGCCCGCGGCAGCTTCGCCACCACCAGGTCGTAGCTGTCCTCGATCAGCTCACGCAGCTTCGCGTCCGGCAGACCGGACACCGTCACGGTGTTCCAGTGCCGCTTGTTCATGTGCCACCCCGGCGCCACGGCCTCGTACTCCTCCCGGAGCCGGACCGCGTCGTCGGGGTCGCACTTGAGGTTCACCGTCAGCGGCCGGGCGTCCAGCACGCTCAGGGCGAACATCTTGCCGAGCACCTTGAAGACGGACGCCTCCGGCCCGAACGGGAACTCCTCCACGCTCGCGTTGAACCCCAGGCAGAATGCCCTCAGCTGCTGCGGTGTCATACCGTCGCCTCCTCCACGGGAGCCAGCGGCTCCACCAGCACCGTGACGATCTTGTTCCGCCGGCCCGCCGGGGACTCCGCCGTCAGCCGCAGCCGCCGCCCGTCCGGCAGCTCGACCTCCGAGGTGGCGCCCGCGATCGGGACCCGGCCCAGCGCCTTCGCGAGCAGCCCGCCGACGGTCTCCACGTCCTCGTCGTCGTACTCGTCCAGGCCGAACAGCTCGCCGAGGTCGCCGATGTCCAGCCGGGCGGTGACCCGGAAGCAGCCGTTCTCCAGCGCCTGGACCGGCGGCAGTTCGCGGTCGTACTCGTCGGTGATCTCGCCGACGATCTCCTCCAGGATGTCCTCGATGGTGACGATGCCCGCCGTGCCGCCGTACTCGTCGATGACGACGGCGACGTGACTGCGGTCCTGCTGCATCTCGCGCAGCAGGTCACCGGCGTTCTTCGTGTCGGGCACGAACGCCGCCGGGCGCATCGCCGAGGAGACGAGGTCGGCCTCGGAGTCCCGGTTGATGTGCGTCTTGCGGACCAGGTCCTTGAGGTAGACGATCCCGACGATGTCGTCCTCGTTCTCCCCGGTGACGGGGATCCGCGAGAAACCGGAGCGCAGGGCCAGCGTCAGCGCCTGCCGGATCGTCTTGTACCGCTCGATGCAGACCAGGTCGGTGCGCGGCACCATCACCTCGCGTACGAGCGTGTCACCGAGCTCGAAGACGGAGTGCACCATGCGGCGCTCGTCGTCCTCGATCAGCGACTCCTGCTCGGCGAGGTCGACCATGGCCCGCAGCTCGGCCTCGCTGGCGAACGGGCCCTTGCGGAACCCCTTGCCCGGCGTCAGCGCGTTGCCGAGGAGGATCAGCAGCTGAGGAATCGGCCCCATGACCCGGGCGAGCGGCAGCAGGACGTACGCCGCCGCGGTGGCCGTGTTCAGCGGGTGCTGGCGGCCGATGGTGCGCGGCGAGACGCCGATGGCGACGTAGGACACGAGGACCATCACGCCGATGGCGACGGCCAGCGCTTCCCAGGTCTCCGGGAACTCCTTCAGGCAGGCGTACGTGACGAGCACGCCGGCCGCCATCTCGCAGGCGACCCGGACGAGCAGCGCGACGTTGAGATAGCGCGTCGGATCGGCCGCGACCTGTTCCAGCTTGTCGCTGCCGCGCCGTCCCGAGCGAACCGCCTCGGCGGCCCGGAAGCTCGACGTCCGCGCGATGCCGGCCTCGGCACAGGCCGCGAGCCAGCCGACGACGACCAGCAGGACGACCCCGAAGACGAGTGGCAGGCTCACGAGACGGTGGGGGCGGGGGACGGACCGGTGAGCCCGTGCTCGCCGCGCCAGCCGTCCACGATCGCCGCCTGGAGACCGAACATCTCGGCCTTCTCGTCCGGCTCCTCGTGGTCGTAGCCGAGCAGGTGCAGCACACCGTGGACGGTGAGGAGCTGGAGCTCCTCGTCCATGGAGTGCTGCGTCTCGGCGTCCTCGCCCTGCTTCTTGGCGACCTCGGGACAGAGCACGATGTCACCGAGGAGCCCCTGCGGGGGCTCCTCCTCGTCCTTGGCCGGCGGACGCAGCTCGTCCATCGGGAAGGACATGACGTCCGTCGGACCCGGCAGGTCCATCCACTGGATGTGGAGCTGTTCCATGGCCGCGGTGTCCACCACGATCACCGAGAGTTCGGAGAGCGGGTGGATCCGCATCCGCGCGAGCGCGTAGCGGGCGATGTCGAGGATCGCCTGCTCGTCGACCTCGGTTCCGGACTCGTTGTTGACGTCGATCGACATGGTGCGCTGCTACTGCTTCCCGTTGCGTCGGCCCCGGCCGGTGCCGGCCTGGCCGTCCTGGTCGCCCTGGCTGTCGTACTTCTCGTACGCGTCGACGATACGGCCGACCAGCTTGTGCCGGACGACATCCTGGGACGTGAGCCGGGAGAAGTGCACGTCGTCGATGCCTTCGAGGATGTCCTGCACCTGACGCAGACCGCTCTTGGTCCCGTTCGGCAGGTCGACCTGGGTGACGTCACCGGTGACGACGATCTTCGAGTCGAAGCCGAGCCGGGTCAGGAACATCTTCATCTGCTCGGCGCTGGTGTTCTGCGCCTCGTCCAGGATGATAAAAGCATCATTAAGGGTGCGTCCCCGCATGTACGCCAGCGGCGCCACCTCGATCGTGCCCGCCGCCATCAGCCGCGGGATCGAGTCCGGGTCGAGCATGTCGTGCAGCGCGTCGTAGAGCGGGCGCAGATACGGGTCGATCTTGTCGAAGAGCGTGCCGGGCAGGAAGCCGAGCCGCTCACCGGCCTCGACCGCCGGGCGGGTCAGGATGATCCGGCTGACCTGCTTGGACTGCAGGGCCTGGACCGCCTTGGCCATGGCGAGGTAGGTCTTTCCGGTACCGGCGGGGCCGATACCGAAGACGATCGTGTGCTTGTCGATCGCGTCGACGTACCGCTTCTGGTTGAGCGTCTTGGGCCGGATCGTGCGGCCGCGGCTGGAGAGGATGTTCTGCGTGAGCACCTCGGCCGGGGTCTCGGTCCCGTCCGCCTGGCCGTTGTCGCTGGCCTTGAGCATCGCGATCGACCGTTCCACAGCGTCCTCCGTCATCGGCAGCCCGGTGCGGAGCACCAGCACCATCTCGTCGAACAGGCGCTGGATCAGAGCGATGTCCGCCGCGTTGCCCGTCGCGCTTATGTCATTGCCCCGGACATGGATGTCGGCCGCCGGGAACGCCGCTTCAATCACGCGCAACAGCGAGTCGCCCGCTCCCAGGAGCATCACCATGGGGTGTGCGGCCGGGATGCTGATGTGGGCGCGCGCCTGCGGCTGTGTGGGTGTCTGAGTCATGGGCCGGCCCTCGGGCCTGCACATACCTCCCGCTGGAGGGTTCTCGCTGCTCGAAAACCTCGTGTGCACCAAGCCTACGACTCCGTACGGACAACACCAGAGGTTTTCCCTGGCGGGAAGCGGTCACCACGTCACGGACGGAAGCCGATCGTCGGCACGGCCCGGCGCAGCGGCCAGGGGCGGGCGGCCGCCGGGAGCAGGTCCTGGAGGAAGGCGTACCGCTGGAGCGCGGCCGGGTCCTGGCCGGTGACGGTACGGATCCGCTGCCACCAGGCGGCGATCTCCGCCCAGCCGGGGGCCGAGAGCGAGCCGCCGAACTCCTGGACCGAGAGGGCCGCGGTGAGACCGGCGAAGGCGAGGCGGTCGGCGAGCGGCCAGTTGGCGAGGGTGCCGGTGACGAAACCGGCGACGAAGACGTCCCCGGCGCCGGTCGGGTCCAGGGCCTCGACCTCGATCGCGGGGACCTCGGCGGTCGTCCCGGTGGCCGCGTCGACCGCGTACGCGCCCTCGGAGCCGAGGGTGACCACGGCCAGCGGGACCCGCTCGGCGAGGGCGTGCGCGGCGGCGCGGGGGCAGTCGGTGCGGGTGTAGCGCATGGCCTCCTCGGCGTTGGGGAGGAAGGCCTGGCAGTGCTCCAGGTCGGTCAGCCCGTCCAGGTCCCAGCGGCCGGTCTCGTCCCAGCCGACGTCGGCGAAGACCACGGCCCCCTGGCGGGCCGCGGCGGCGACCCAGGGTTCGCCGCGGCCGGGGACGAGCGAGGCGACGGCGGCCCGGGCCCGGGGCGGGCAGCGGGGGAAGGCGGCGGTGGCGGCTCCCGGGGGCGTGGAGGCGGGCGGGGGCGGGGCCTCGTGACCGTGCGAGACCATCGTCCGTTCGCCCTCGTAGGCCATCGAGACGGTCACCGGGGAGTGCCAGCCGCGGACGGTGTGCGACATGGACAGGTCGATGCCTTCGCCCTGTTCGAGGGCGTCCCAGCAGTACTCGCCGTAGTGGTCGTCGCCGAATGCCGCCGCGAGCGAGGTGTGGAGGCCGAGACGGGCCAGCGCGGTGGCCATGTTGGCGACCCCGCCGGGGCTTGACCCCATGCCGCGCGCCCAGGACTCGGTGCCGCGTACCGGGGCGCTGTCCAGGCCGGTGAAGATGATGTCGAGGAAGACCGTGCCGGTGAGGAAGACGTCGCAGTCGGGGTCCTGCGGTGCGCGCAGGCCGTCCAGCGGGTCGATGTCTGGAATGTCAGCGCTCACCTTGCACTCCCCGGTCGTGACGGTTCCGGGCCAGTCTGCCCGATTCCCGTCCGCGTCGGCCGGGCCCGCGCCGGGGCCTGCGACGGGTTCGCGTACACAGAGGCTGACCTGCGCAAACAGCCGCTGTTACCCGCGTGGAGGAACGCCAAACGCATACGTGACTCAGATCACACCGGGTCGCCTTTCGGTAGACCGGGAGCACTTGATACAAATTGGCCCGCGACCACCGGCGGCGACTTACCCGACGAGTGTGCCGACTCCCCGCATTCTCCGTTTTTCTCGCAGGTCTCGCATTCTCTCGTTCTCCGCCTTTCCCGCATGACCCCCCTCTGCCTTCGCCGCCTCCTTCGGCATGTCTTCAGGAACGCCCATGTCCTCGCGCCCTCGCGCCGCGTGGCCTCTGGTCGCCGTGTTCACCGCCGGTTACCTCGCCGCCTATCTCCTCCCCACCATCGTGGGACGGCTCTCCGTCTATCTGGGCCTCACCACGGCCCAGGCCGGCCTGGTCGGCAGCGCCCTGCTGCTGAGTTCGGCCTCGGCCGGCTTCTGCCTGGCGGGTCGCGTCGAGACGTACGGGCCGCGCAGACCGGCGCGGCTCGGGCTGGCCCTGGCCGTGCTGGGGTACGGCTGCGCCGCCCTGGCGGGTTCGGTGCCGCTGGTGGTCCTGGGCGCCGTGATCGGCGGCTTCGGTTCCGGTACGGCGACCGCGGTGGCCGCGGCGGGCATCGCCGCCCAGCGTGACCCGCACCGGACCTCGTCCCTGGGGCTGTTGAGCGTCTCGGCGACCGCGGGTGCCCTGTACCTGACGATCCCGCACCTGGGGGGCGGCCACCGGCTGCCGTTCGCGTCGATCGCGCTGGTCGCGCTGCTCGTCTGGCCGGCCACCTCCCGGCTCGGCAGTCCTGCCCCGGCCGGTCCGGCCGTCCCGGCGTCGGGACGGCTGCCGCACCGCCGCTCGGGTCTGGTGCTGGCGGGCGGCATGCTCGTCTGGTCCATGGCGCAGAACGCGCTGTGGGGGGTCAGCAGCCGCATCGGCGTGGACCAGGTCGGCCTCTCCGAGGTCACCATCGGCGCGGTGTTCGCCGCCGCGCTGGGTGCCGGTCTGCTCGGGGTGATGGGCGCCGGGGTGCTGGGGGCCCGGCTCGGGCGGGCCGTGCCGATCGGGCTGGGGACCGTCGTCATCGCGGCGAGCATCGTGCTCAGCTCGTCGGCGGGGAGCCTCGGGTCGTTCGCGACCGGGGAGATCCTCTGGAACACCGTCTACCCGGTGGTCCTGTCGTATCTGATCGGACTGGCCGCGTCCCTGGACGTGCGCGGGCGCTGGGCGGTCCTGGCGGGCTCGGCCTCGTCGGTCGGCGTGGCCTGCGGTCCGGTGCTCGGCAGTGTGCTGTCCGAGGGGGCCGGGTTCCCGGTGATGGGGCTGATCCTGGGCGCCGCGACCCTGCTGGTCGCGGTCCCGGTGACGGCGGTGGCCCTGCACACCGGTGGCCGTCCGCTGGTTCCGGGCTCGGTGCGGCGCAGGGGCGGCGCTCCGGCGGCCCTGCTCGCGGTCACCACCGGCGCGGTGCCCGGGGCCGTGCCGAAGCTGGGCGCGCCCGAGCAGGCCGTCACGGAGATCAGCCTGCCCGTGCTGCGCCGCAGGCGCCTGGTCAGGAGTGCGTTCCGGACGGCCGGCCCGTCGGGCGCCGGTCAGTCGAACGCGTACGCCTCGACCTCGGACAGGTAGCGCGCCCGGCGCTCCTCGTCGTGGTCGAGGAAGGCCGCCTCGAAGGAGTTGCGGGCCAGGGTGCGCAGCTGCTCACGCTCCAGGCCGAGCGCCTCGTGGACGGCGTGGAAGGTGTCCCCGACGTACCCGCCGAAGTAGGCGGGGTCGTCGGAGTTGACCGTGCAGAGCAGTCCGGCGTCCATCATGGCGCGCAGCGGGTGCTCCTCCAGCGTGTCGACGGCCCGCAGCCGCACGTTGGACAGCGGGCAGAGGGTGAGCGGCACCCGGTCGGCGACCAGCCGCTTCACCAGCTCCGGGTCCTCCAGGCAGCGCAGCCCGTGGTCGATGCGCTCCACGCCGAGCACGTCGAGCGCCTCGCTGATGTACGCGGGCGGCCCCTCCTCGCCCGCGTGGGCGACCTTGCGCAGTCCGAGCGCCTCGGCCGCGGCGTACACCTCGCGGAACTTGGCGGGCGGGTGGCCGACCTCGGCGGAGTCCAGGCCGACGGCGCTGATCCGGTACAGATACGGCTTCGCGGCCTCCAGCGTCTCCAGCGCCGATTCGGCCGGCAGGTCGCGCAGGAAGCACATGATCAGCTGGGTGGAGACGCCGTGCTTCTCCTCGCTGTGCTCCAGCGCCCGGCCGAGTCCCTCGACGACGGTGCCGAGGGGCACACCGCGGGCGGTGTGCGCCTGCGGGTCGAAGAAGATCTCCGCGTGGCGCACCCCCTGGGCTGCCGCGCGGGCGAGGTAGGCGTCGGCGAGTTCGGCGAAGTCGTCCTCGGTCCGCAGCACCGCCATCAGCGCGTAGTACAGGTCGAGGAAGCTCTGCAGGTCGTCGAAGAGGTAGGCGGTGCGCAGCTCCTCGGTGTCCGCGTAGGGCAGCGGCACGCCGTTGCGCGCGGCGAGCGCGAAGGCCAGCTCGGGTTCGAGGGTTCCTTCGATGTGGAGGTGGAGTTCTGCTTTGGGGAGGTGCACGGTGTTTCTCACTTACGCAGGTGGTGCTGTCTGTCAGGGGTGACGGCTCGGTACCGGAACGCGGATCAGATCCTGGGCGACGGTCAGTTCGCCCTCGAACCCGGCCACCCTGGCCTGGGTCTCGAAGACGTCCGGGTCCGGGTAGCGCTGGGAGAAGTGCGTGAGCACGAGGTGCCGCACGCCCGCTTCCCGCGCGGCCCGGGCCGCCTGTCCGGCGGTCAGGTGGCCGTGGTCGGCGGCCAGGCCCGCGTCCTCGTCGAGGAAGGTCGACTCGATGACCAGCATGTCGCACCCCTCGGCGAGTGCGTACACGCCGTCGCACAGTCTGGTGTCCATGATGAACGCGAACCGCTGTCCGCGCCTGTGCTCGGAGACGTCGTCGAGGGTGACACCGCCGAGCGCGCCCTCGCGCTGGATCCGGCCGATGTCCGGTCCCGCGATGCCGTGCTCGGCGAGCTTCGCGGGCAGCATGCGCCGCCCGTCGGGCTCGGCCAGCCGGTAGCCGTACGACTCGACGGGGTGCGAGAGCCGGTGGCTGCTGAGCGTGTACGTGCCGGTGGTGGCCAGCGGTCCGTCGGCCGCGACCGGCGCCTCGGTCAGCTCGACGGAGTCGCGGTAGGCGGTCGCGTACCGCAGCCGGTCGAAGAAGTGCTGCCCGCTGAGCGGGTAGTGCGCGGTGACGGGGTGCGGGACCTGGTCGAGGTTGATCCGCTGGATCACCCCGGCCAGGCCGAGCGAGTGGTCGCCGTGGAAGTGCGTGACGCAGATCCGGTCGATGTCGTGCGCGGCGACACCGGCCCGCAGCATCTGGCGCTGGGTGCCCTCGCCGGGGTCGAAGAGGATGCCCTCGCCGTCCCAGCGCAGCAGGTAGCCGTTGTGGTTGCGGTGCCGGGTCGGAACCTGGCTGGCGGTGCCGAGGACGACGAGTTCACGTGCGGACACGGTGTGCGCTAGCCGGGGGGCCACTGGAGGCCGCGGCCGCCCAGGACGTGGGCGTGCGCGTGGAAGACGGTCTGCCCGGCTCCGACGCCGGTGTTGAACACGACCCGGTACCCGCTCTCGTCGACCTTCTCGTCGGCGGCGACGTGGCCGGTCTCGCGCAGCACGTCGGCGAGGATCTGCGGCTCGGCGACGGCGAGGGTAGCGGCGTCGGGGTGGTGGACGCGGGGGATGACCAGGACGTGGGTGGGGGCCTGGGGGTTGATGTCGCGGAAGGCGACCGTGGTGTCGGTCTCGCGGACGATGGTGGCCGGGATCTCACCCGAGACGATCT
Organism: Streptomyces sp. NPDC005803; assembly: GCF_040630435.1. Lineage (NCBI taxonomy): Bacteria > Bacillati > Actinomycetota > Actinomycetes > Kitasatosporales > Streptomycetaceae > Streptomyces > Streptomyces sp. NPDC005803. The sequence continues at coordinate 183,492 of NZ_JBEXXO010000005.1, forward strand.
TGCAGAACAGGCAGTCGGGCTGCGGTTCTCCTGCCATGGGGCGCTCCTCTGTCGCGGTGATCCGTTACGGGGCAGCCTAGCGGGCGGGGCGCGGGTGTTTTCGGGGGCTCAGCCCCGGGACACCCGCCGTTCCCCCGCCGGAGGGGCTTGACTGCCGCGTTCGGAGCGCGGGGCCCGGGGCACAACCCCGGGCCCCCACGTCACTCCGGCAGCCCGGGCGGCGCCTTCGCCGGGGTCCGGGTGAGCGACTCCAGCGCGATGCGGATCGCCTCGTCCAGCTGCGGGTCCCGGCCCGCCGCGTGGTCCTGCGGCGTCATGACGACCTCGACGTCGGGGTCGACGCCGTGGTTCTCGACGCCCCACCCGTAGCCCTCCAGCCAGAAGGCGTACTTGGGCTGGGTGACCAGCGTGCCGTCGACGAGCCGGTACCGGCTGTCGATGCCGACCACGCCGCCCCAGGTGCGTACGCCGACCACGGGGCCGATGTCCAGCGCCTTGATCGCCGCGTTCACGATGTCGCCGTCCGAGCCGGAGAACTCGTTGGCGACGGCCACGACGGGCCCTCGCGGCGCGTCGCCCGGGTAGCTGGCGGGCCGCATGCCCCGGGGCAGGTCCCAGCCGACGATACGGCGGGCCAGCTTCTCCACGACCAGCTGCGAGGTGTGGCCGCCGCGGTTCTCCCGTACGTCCACCACCAGGCCCTCGCGGGGGACCTCGGTGCGCAGGTCGCGGTGGATCTGCGCCCAGCCCGAGCCGACCATGTCGGGGACGTGGAGGTAGCCGAGGCGCCCGCCGGACTTCTCGTGCACGTAGGCGCGCCTGTCGGCGACCCACGCGTGGTAGCGCAGCGCCTCCTCGTCGGCGACCGGCACGACGACGACGTGGCGCGGGTCGCCGCCGTCGACCGGCGAGACGGTCAGCTCGACGGGTTTGCCGGCCGAGCCGGTGAGCAGCGGCGCGGGGCCGGTGAGGGGGTCGACGGGGTGGCCGTCGACGGCCACGATCGCGTCACCCGGACGGACGGCGACGCCGGGCGCGGCGAGCGGCGCACGGGCGGCGGGGTCGGAGGTCTCGGACGGCAGGATGCGGTCGATGCGCCAGCTCCCGTCGTCCGCGCGGGAGAGGTCGGCGCCGAGCAGTCCCTGCCGGGTGGAGTCGTCGCGCCATCCGGCGGAGGGGGTCACATAGGCGTGCGAGGTGCCGAGTTCGCCCTGCACCTCCCACAGCAGGTCGATGAGGTCGTCGTGGGTGGCGACGCGCTCCAGGACGGGCCGGTAGCGGTCCAGGACGCCGTCCCAGTCGATGCCGCCCATGTCGGGACGCCAGAAGTTGTCCCGCATGATGCGGCCGGCCTCGTCGTACATCTGCCGCCATTCGGCGGCCGGGTCGAGGGTGCGGCGGATGCGGGAGAGGTCGACGGTGACGTTGCCGTCGTCGCCGTCGTCGTCGGAACTCCCGGACACCCGGGTGTCGGAGGGGACGACGCGCAGTTTGCCGTGGCTGTGCAGGACCAGTCGCCTGCCGTCGCCGCTGACCGCGAACCGGCTGATGTCGGAGGCGAGCTCCTCGCAGCGCAGCTTCTCCAGGTCGTACCGCTCCAGGACGGGCTCGGGGCCGTGGGCGTCGGGGGTGGCCGCGCTCGTGCCGAGCACCCCGGTCACCGGGTGGCGCAGCCACAGCAGCCCGTCCTTGGCGGCCCGCAGCGAGGAGTAGCTGGCGGCCTCGACGGGAAGCGGCACGATCCGGTCGGCGAGGCCGTCCAGGTCGATGCGGGTGACCGGGAGCGCCGTGGGGTTGTCCTCGCCGTCTCCGCCCTTCTCCTTCTCGGTCGGGCGGCCGTGGAGCTGCGGCCCGAACGGGGACGGGGTGGTCGCGGCGAGCGTGAGCAGGTGCGGCCGGCAGGCGCCGATGAACGCCAGGTCGAAGACGTGCGAGTCGTAGATGGGGTCGAAGGCCCGCTCGGAGAGGAAGGCCAGGTGCTTACCGTCGGAGGTGAAGGCGGGCGCGAAGTCCCTGAACCGCAGCGGGGTCGCCTCGGAGACCGACAGATCGGCCAGGTGCGCGAGCTTGAGCTGACTCAGCGGCTCGGGACCGGGGTGCGACCAGGCGAGCCAGGCGGAGTCGGGCGAGAAGACGAGCCCGGAGGCGTCACCGTTCTCGCTGCGGTCCACCTCGTGGACCTCGCCGCTCTCCCGCTCGACGATCAGGACGCGTCCGTCGTGGGCGGCGACCGCGAACCGGCTGCCGTCGGGCGCCGGGGCCAGGTCGAGGACCCGGCCGATCCGGCCTGCGGCGAGGCGGCGCGGGACGGCGCCGGGTCCGGTCCCGGTGGCGGGGGCGCACTCCAGCGCGTCGTCGCCCTCGGCATCGGTGACCCAGACGACGTACTGGTCGCCGTCGGCCTGGAAGGTGTGGGGCAGCCTGGCCCGTACGCCGGGTTCGACGGCGAGCGCGCGGACCGGGCCCTCGCGGTGGGTGACCCAGTGGACGGCGCCGCGGGACCCGACGGCGCTGCCGCGGCCGGTGCGGTCGGGGGACGCGGCGTGCAGGTGGCTGCCGGCGTGCACGGGGTGGGGCTGGAGGTCGGCGCGCTGGCCGCCGAGCCGGATGTCGAGGCGGCGGGGCTCGTCGCCCTCCAGGCTGTCCAGGAGCCACAGTTCACCGGCGGACGCGTAGGCGACGCGGGTGCCGTCGGTGGTGGCGTGCCGCGCGTAGAAGCCCTCGACGCCGGTGTGCCGGCGCAGGTCGGCGCCGTCGGGGAGGGAGGAGTAGAGCGCGCCCACGCCTTCGTGGTCGGAGAGGAAGGCGACGCGGTCGCCCACCCACAGGGGGCACTCGATGTTGCCGTCGATCTCCTCGTGGAGGCGTACGAACTCCGCCGGGTCCCCCTCGGCCGCGATCCAGAGCTTTCCGGCCGTGCCGCCCCGGTAGCGCTTCCAGGTGGCGGCCTCGCGCCCCATGGTGGCCGAGAGCAGCAGGACGCGTCCGTCGGGGCCGTACGCCAGGGAGCCGACCGGTCCGTACGGGAGGGTCCGGGCGGGACCGCCGTCGACCGGGACGGCCCGGGCCCAGCTGCGCCGGAGCGAGACCTGCCCCTGCGTGCTGGTGACCAGCACGTCGCCGTCGGGCGTCCAGCCGCGCACGGTGGTCCGCGCGTCGCCCCAGTGGGTCAGCCGCCGGGAGGGGCCGCCGTCGACGGGAGCCAGATGTACCTCGGGTGCCCCGTCCCGGGTGGACGTCCAGGCGACGCGGGTGCCGTCGGGAGATATCCGGGGCTGGGTGACGGGACGGTTGTCGGCGCTGACACGCCAGGCTCGGCCGCCGTCGAGCGGCGCGAGCCAGACATCGTCCTCGGCGGTGAAGGCGATCGAGTCGCCCTGGACATGGGGATACCGGAGGTAGGAAGGCTGTGTCACATGGATCACCCTAGGCCGCGGTCGTGGCCGGCGGAACGGGGTTGGCCGGAGTCCGCCGTACGGTCGGTCTCCGGCGCACTCGGAAGATCCGGCAACGGCGGGGCGGGCCGCCTCACTTGCCCTGCGGCTGCTCGGTGACCGTGACGGTCACCGTGACCGTCGGCCGGGCCCCTCCCCCTCCCCCCGCGCCGGGCGCGGGGGTCGAGGGCGGCGCGTCGCAGTTGCCGAGCAGGCTGGCCCGGAACACCGTCCGCCCCGCGGCCTTCGCGGTCAGGTCCCCGCGGACGCACCGGCCGTCGACCGCCTGCCGGACCTGGCCGGAAACAGTGAGGTCCCGGCCGTCCTTCGTCCTGCCGTCGCAGTCGACGTCGGCGAGGCGACGCGTGGAGGCGGTGGCCGGACCGGCCTCGGGGGACGAGGCCTTCGCGCCGCCCCCGCCCATGCTCGCCGTGCAGGTCAGCCACTCCACGTCGACGCCTTCGTGTTCCAGGGCGCGGGTGGCGGTGCGGTCGGTGGTCACGGCGACGGACGCGGTGTTCAGCCCGTCCGCGGGTTCGCAGGCGACGAGGCCCGCGACGGCGGTGGCCGCGAGGCAGATCGCGGCCGGAAAGCGACGGGTCGCTCGGCGACCCCATGCCCTTGATGTCCCCATAAGGGCAGCTTCCCACCGCTCCTGGCGCGGCGGTAGTCCGCTTGTGGCCACAACTGTCCCGGCAGGAAGGGGCTATGACCAGCGGCCCGTGCGCCCCAGCAGCAGTGCGGTCGCCGCGGTCCCCGCCGTCGAGGTGCGCAGCACGGTCGGCCCGAGCCGGCAGGTCCGGGCGCCGGCGGCGGCGAACACGGCCAACTCGTCGGGCGAGACGCCGCCTTCGGGGCCGACGACCAGCACGATCTCGCCCTCCTCGGGCAGCCCGACGGTGGCCAGCGGCTCACTGTCGTACCCGCGGTCCTCGTGGAGTACGGCCGCGAAGTCGGCCGTGGCCAGAAGTGCGGCAACCTGTCGGGTCGTCATCGCGTCCGCCACGTCCGGGAACCGCACCCGGCGCGACTGCTTGCCGGCCTCGCGGGCCGTGTTGCGCCACTTCGCCAGGGACTTGAGGCCGCGGTCGCCCTTCCACTGGGTGATGCAGCGCGCGGCCTGCCACGGCACGATCGCGTCGACGCCGGTCTCCGTCATCGTCTCGACGGCGACCTCGCCCCGGTCCCCCTTGGGCAGCGCCTGGACGACGGTGATCCGCACACCGGGACGGGGTTCCTCGCAGATGGACTCCAGATCCGTGAGGACGAGCCGGTCCTTGCCCTCGGCGGCCGTCACGACGCCCTCCGCCCAACGGCCCCGGCCGTCCGTCAGGACGACGTCCTCACCGGCGCGCAGGCGTTTCACCGAGACGGCGTGCCGCCCCTCCGGCCCTTCCAGGACGAACCCGGGGCCCTGAGGCATCTCATCGACGACGAAGACGGGTGCCGTCACTGTGTGCTCCTTGTGCTCACGGCCGCCCGTGCGGCGTCCAGTTCCTCGGCGAGCAGCCTGACCAGCCGGCCCGCGGGCAGCTCGCGCGCCATCCGGTGTCCCTGCCCCGCCCACAGTGCCATGCCCTGCGCGTCCCCCGCCTTGGCCGCCGCCTTGCGCAGCGCGGCTGTCAGGTGGTGGACCTGGGGGTAGGCGGCGGGGGCGTACGGTCCGTGCTCACGCACGAAGCGGTTGACCAGGCCGCGGGCCGGGCGGCCGGAGAACGCCCGGGTCAGGGTGGTGCGCACGAACAGCGGGTTGGTCAGGGCCTGCTTGTGCAGCGGGTGGGCGCCCGACTCGGGGCAGGCCAGGAAGGCGGTGCCGAATTGAGCGGCATCGGCGCCCGCCGCCAGCACCGCGGCGATCTGGGAGCCGCGCATCAGCCCACCGGCGGCGATGACGGGTATCTGCACGGTCTCGCGGACCTGGGCCACCAGGCAGAGCAGCCCGGTGCCGGCGCCGTCGGCCTGGGGATCGTCGCGGAACGTGGACTGGTGGCCGCCCGCCTCCACGCCCTGGGCGCAGACGGCGTCGGCGCCCGCCCACTGCGCGGCCTGGGCCTCCTCGGCGGAGGTGACCGTCACGACGGTGTAGGTACCCGCCGCGGCGAAGGCGTCGAGGGTGTCGCGGGAGGGGCAGCCGAAGGTGAAGGAGACGACCGGGACGGGGTCCTCCAGCAGGATGGCGAGTTTGGCCTCGTAGCCGTCGTCACCGCAGGCGTCGGTCTCACCGAGCGGGGTCTCGTACCAGGTGGTCTCGCCCGCCAGCTGGTGCCGGTACACCTCGACGGCGGCCGGGTCGGCGAGGTTCGGCTGCGGCATGAAGAGGTTGACGCCGAAGGGCCGGCCGGTGAGCCCGCGCACCTGCTTGATCTCGTTGTACATGCCGTCCGCCGTCTTGTACCCGGCGGCCAGGAAGCCGAGCCCGCCGGCCTCGGCGACGGCCGCGACGAGCTCCGGACAGGAGGTTCCGCCCGCCATCGGGGCCTGCACGATCGGATACCGGCAGAGATCGGTCAACGCGGAGGACATGACCGCATCGTGTCATGTCCTTCCTTGTCCCGTGATGGGCACCCCGCTGCCAGGATTTGTCCGCAATGCCGTACGGGCCCGGAGACCGGGCCCGTACGGCGTCGTCGCGCGGGTCTAGTGCCGCGTCAGTCAAGGTTTGCCCGGTAGGAGCGGCGTCAGGTGCGTGCTCTCGGCGTGCCGACCGGAAGTCCTCGTACTGGACGTACTTGGACTTTCGGCCGGTGCGGCGAGAGTGCGTGCATGGCGTCGCGACGGGGCGAACCTTGGCTGCCGCGGCACTAGCGGCCGTTGAACGCGTCCTTCAGACGCGAGAACAGACCCTGCTGCCCGGGGTGGAACTGCCCGGTGGGCCGCTCCTCGCCGCGCAGCTTCGCCAGCTCGCGCAGGAGGCGTTCCTGCTCCGGGTCCATCTTGGTCGGGGTCATCACCTCGACGTGCACGATCAGGTCGCCGCGCCCGCCGCCGCGCAGGTGCGTGATGCCGCGCCCGTGCAGCGGGACGGACTGACCGGACTGGGTGCCCGGCCGGATGTCGACCTCCTCGAGGCCGTCGAGCGTCTCCAGCGGCACCTTGGTGCCGAGGGCCGCCGCCGTCATGGGGATGGTGACCGTGCAGTGCAGGTCGTCGCCGCGCCGCTGGAACACGGCGTGCGGCAGCTCGTGGATCTCGACGTAGAGATCGCCGGCCGGGCCGCCGCCGGGGCCGACCTCGCCCTCGCCCGCGAGCTGGATGCGGGTGCCGTTGTCGACACCGGCGGGGATCTTCACGGTGAGCGTGCGCCGCGAGCGGATGCGGCCGTCACCGGCGCACTCCGGGCACGGGGTCGGCACGACCGTACCGAAGCCCTGGCACTGGGGGCAGGGCCGCGAGGTCATGACCTGGCCGAGGAACGACCGGGTGACCTGGGAGACCTCGCCGCGGCCGCGGCACATGTCGCAGGTCTGGGCGGAGGTGCCGGGTGCGGCCCCCTCGCCGTTGCAGGTCGTACAGACGACGGCCGTGTCGACCTGGATGTCCTTGGTCGTGCCGAAGGCCGACTCGGAGAGGTCGATCTCCAGCCGGATCATGGCGTCCTGGCCGCGACGGGTGCGCGAACGGGGTCCGCGCTGCGACGACGTACCGAAGAACGCGTCCATGATGTCGGAGAAGTTGCCGAAGCCACCCTGTCCGAATCCGCCCGCGCCACCGCCTCCGGAGGCGGACAGCGGGTCGCCGCCGAGGTCGTAGACCTGCTTCTTCTGAGCGTCCGACAACACCTCGTAAGCGGCGTTGATCTCCTTGAACCGCTCCTGGGTCTTCGGATCGGGGTTCACGTCCGGGTGCAGCTCGCGGGCGAGCCTCCGGAAGGCCTTCTTGATCTCGTCCTGAGAAGCGTCGCGGCGCACGCCGAGTACGGCGTAGTAGTCCGTGGCCACTTACGACTCCGCCAGGATCTGTCCGACGTAACGTGCCACTGCGCGTACCGCTCCCATCGTTCCGGGGTAGTCCATGCGGGTCGGTCCGACCACGCCGAGTTTGGCGACTGCCTCGTCGCCCGAACCGTAGCCGACCGCGACGACGGACGTGGAGTTGAGCCCCTCGTGGGCGTTCTCGTGCCCGATACGTACGGTCATGCCCGAGTCCTTGGCCTCGCCGAGCAGCTTCAGCAGCACGACCTGCTCCTCCAATGCCTCCAGCACCGGCCGGATCATCACGGGGAAGTCGTGCCCGAAGCGGGTGAGGTTGGAGGTGCCGCCGATCATCAGCCGCTCCTCCGTCTCCTCGACGAGGGTTTCGAGCAGGATCGAGAGCACGGTGGACACGGTTCCCCGGTCCTCGCTCTCGAAGGATTCCGGCAGGTCCTGCACCAGCTGCGGGACGTCCGCGAAGCGGCGTCCCACGACCCGGCTGTTGAGCCGGGCCCGCAGATCGGCGAGAGACGCCTCACCGAACGGCGCGGGACAGTCGACCAGCCGCTGCTCCACCCGGCCGGTGTCCGTGATCAGCACGAGCATCAGCCGGGCGGGGGCCAGGGACAGCAGTTCCACGTGCCGCACCGTCGAGCGGGTCAGCGAGGGGTACTGCACGACGGCGACCTGCCGGGTCAGCTGCGCGAGCAGCCGTACGGTCCGCCCCACGACATCGTCGAGGTCGACCGCGCCGTCGAGGAAATTCTGGATGGCACGGCGCTCCGGCGACGACAGGGGCTTGACCCCCGCGAGCTTGTCGACGAAGAGCCGGTAGCCCTTGTCCGTCGGGATGCGTCCCGCGCTGGTGTGCGGCTGGGCGATGAAGCCCTCGTCCTCCAGCACCGCCATGTCGTTGCGGACGGTGGCCGGGGAGACCCCCAGCTTGTGCCGCTCCGTGAGCGCCTTGGAGCCGACGGGCTCCTCGGTGCCGACATAGTCCTGGACGATGGCGCGCAGCACTTCGAGTCTGCGTTCGCTGAGCATCGCGCACACCTCCAGCTGTGTACCTCGGTGGTTCTCGGGCCGTTCCCGGGTCCTGCCCTGGCACTCTGTGCGTACGAGTGCCAGCAATCCCCCGGCCAGTGTACGGCGACGGGGTGGCCCCCTAGCAAGGGCGACCGGCCACGCTACCGCGTGACTGCGCAGGTCGTTGCCGATAGCGTCGCCGTATGGACGCCGCTTGGGAAGAGTTCGGCTGGGAGCGACTCGGACACGGAGTGGGCCGTAGACGCCTTCCGGTGTGGGATGCCTCGGTCGTCCTGGTGGCCGGGACGGACGGAGCGCTGCTCTGCGATACCGGGTCGTCACTCCGTGAAGCGGTCGAAGTGCGCGGTCAGGCGGAGTCTCTGCTCGGCAGGAGGGTGACGCATATCGCACTCAGCCACCCCCATTTCGATCATGTGCTGGGCACGGCCGCCTTCGCCGGGGCGCAGGTGTACGGCGCGGCCGGCCTGACGGACCTGCTGCGGCGTGGGGCGGACGAGCTGCACGCCGACGCGGTGCGGCACGGCCTGGCCGAGCACGATGCGGCCGAGTCCGCCGATGTGCTGGTGGCGCCGCATCACGAGGTGTGCGGCTCATGGGCACTCGATCTGGGAGGCGGGCGCGAGGTGGTGCTGGTGAACGTCGGCCCGGGGCACAGCGGTCACGATCTGGCGGTGCTGGTGCCCGCCGCCTCGGGCTCCCCCGCGATCGTGTGCTGCGGCGACCTGGTGGAGGAGTCCGGCGAGCCGCAGGCGGGCCCGGACGCCTTCCCGGCGCGCTGGCCGGCGGCGCTGGACCGGCTGCTGGCGCTGGGCGGCGAGGACGCGCTGTACGTGCCGGGGCACGGGGCGGTCGTGGACGCCGCGTTCGTCCGGGCCCAACGCGATGATCTCGCTGCCCGGTTCGGCGTGTCGTAGGCCGCTCCCCGCTTATCGTCGTCCGATGCGCAGCTACCAGCCGGACCTGACCCCGCCGTGGAAGAAGTCCGCCCCCGCTCCCGAGGTGCCCGCCGACCCGGATCTGGTCGTGGAGGAGGCCGTCACCGGCTTCTGCGGTGCGGTGATCCGCTGCGAGAAGACGGCCGAGGGCCCGACGGTGACCCTGGAGGACCGCTTCGGCAAGCACCGGGTCTTCCCGATGACGCCGCGCGGCTTCCTGCTGGAGGGCCGGGTCGTCACGCTGGTGCGCCCGTCGGCGGGCGGCCCGGCCCGGCCCGGCCGGACGGCCTCCGGTTCCGTGGCGGTGCCCGGGGCTCGGGCGAGGGTGGCACGGGCCGGGCGGATCTACGTGGAGGGCCGGCACGACGCCGAGCTGGTGGAGCGGGTCTGGGGCGACGACCTGCGCATCGAGGGCGTGGTCGTCGAGTACCTGGAGGGCATCGACGACCTGCCGGCGATCGTGCGGGAGTTCTCACCGGGCCCGGACGCGCGGCTCGGGGTCCTGGTGGACCACCTGGTGCCGGGCTCCAAGGAGTCCCGGATCGCGGCGCGGATCTCGGACGCGAACGTGCTGGTGGTGGGCCACCCGTACATCGACGTGTGGGAGGCCGTGAAGCCGTCCTCCGTCGGGATCGCCGGGTGGCCGGTGGTGCCGCGCGGCCAGGACTGGAAGACGGGGGTGTGCCGCGCGCTGGGGTGGCCGGAGAACACGGGTGCGGCCTGGCAGCGGATCCTGTCGACGGTCCGCTCCTACCGGGACCTGGAGCCGCAGCTGCTGGGCCGGGTGGAGGAGCTGATCGACTTCGTGACGGCCCCTCCCGAGTAGGCCTGCGCTCAGTCCACCAGGTCCCGCACCACCGCGTCCGCCAGCAGCCGCCCGCGCAGGGTCAGCACCGCCCGCCCGTCCGCGAACGGGCCGGGCTCCAGCAGCCCGTCCGCCACCGCCCGGCCCGCCGCCGCGAGACCGGCCGGGGCGAGCAGCGCCAGCGGGCAGCCGTCGACGAGGCGCAGTTCCAGCAGGATGCGCTCGACCCGCCGGTCCTCCGCCGAGAGGATCTCGCGGCCCGCGCCGGGCGAGCGCCCCTCGGCCAGCGCCTGTGCGTACGCCCCCGGGTGCTTCACGTTCCACCAGCGCACGCCGCCGACGTGGCTGTGCGCGCCGGGTCCGGCGCCCCACCAGTCGGCTCCACGCCAGTACAGCTCGTTGTGCAGGCAGCGGCCTTCGGGCGTCCGGGACCAGTTCGACACCTCGTACCAGGAGAAGCCGGCCGCGGCCATCGCCTCGTCCGCGATGAGGTAGCGGTCGGCGTGCGCGTCGTCGTCCGTCATCGGGATCTCGCCGCGCTTGATCCGGCGGGCCAGCTGGGTGCCCTCCTCGACGATCAGGGCGTACGCCGACACATGGTCGGGGCCGGCGCCGATCGCCGCGTCGAGGGAGGCGCGCCAGTCGTCGTCGGACTCCCCCGGGGTGCCGTAGATCAGGTCGAGGTTGACGTGCTCGAAGCCGGCCGCCCTGGCCTCGGCGACACAGGCCTCGGGCCGGCCGGGGGTGTGCGTGCGGTCGAGGATCTTGAGGACGTGCTGCCGGGCGCTCTGCATCCCGAAGGAGATCCGGTTGAAGCCGCCTTCGCGCAGCTCGGCCAGGTAGGCGGGCCCGACGGACTCGGGGTTGGCCTCGGTGGTGATCTCGGCGTCGTCCGCGAGGCCGAACTCCTCCCGGATGGCCGCCAGCATCCGTACGAGGTCGGCGGCGGCCAGCAGCGTCGGCGTCCCGCCCCCGACGAAGACCGTACGGACCTGGCGGGGGTCGTCGCCGAGGACCTTGCGGGCCTGGCGGACCTCGCCGACGAGGTGGGAGGCGTAGTTGTCCCGGGACGCCAGCGCCCCGCCGGAGCCGCGCAGCTCGGTCGCGGTGTAGGTGTTGAAGTCGCAGTAGCCGCAGCGGGTCGCGCAGTACGGCACGTGCAGATAGAAGCCGAGGGGCCGGGTCGCGGCGCCTTCCAGGGCGTGGCGGGGCAGCGCCCCGTCGTCGGGTACGGGTTCACCATCGGGCAGTACGGAAGGCATACCGCCCATTGTCGCGCGCCGCCCGGCCGGCGGACGCCACGCCCGGTCGCGCTACTGGGCCTGGAGGACCAGCAGCGCCAGATCGTCGTCCGGCGGACGCTCGGCGAAGGCGTGCACGGCCCGCTTGATGCGCTCCGCGATCTCTTCCGCGTTCAGCCCGGCGCAGCCGGAGAGGGCCTCCGCCAGCCCGTCCCCGTCGTCGAACATCAGCGGACCCGAGCGGCGCTCCGTCACCCCGTCGGTGACGCAGAGGAGGCTGTCGCCGGGGGCCAGGTCGAAGCTCTGGGTCTCGTAGACGGCGTCGTCCATGACGCCGAGGAGCAGTTGCGGGCGGGCGGCCGGCCGCACCGTGCCGTCGGGCCGCAGCAGCAGGGGCAGGGGGTGACCGGCGCTGGCCAGGGTGCAGCGCGCGCCACCGCCCGGCAGCGGCACGAGCTCCCCGTACAGCAGGGACAGGAACCGGGACTGACCGGTGTCCGCCGAGTGCTGGCCGCCGGCGGCGGCGACCATGAGCGCGGCCGCCTCGGCGGCCTCCATCGCGTCGTCGAGGAGCAGCCGGTTGAGGCGGACCAGGACCTCCCCCGCCTGGAAGCCCTCCCGGGCCAGCAGGCGCAGCCAGGGGCGGGCGAGCCCGGTGACGACGGCCGCCTCGGGACCACTGCCCTGGACGTCACCCAGGACGAAGCACCAGCGGTCGCCGGGGCACGGGAAGATGTCGTAGAAGTCACCCCCGACCACCCCGTCGTCGCTGGGCTCGTAGACCAGGGAGCTGGCGACTCCCGGTATCTCGGCGACCTTGCTGGGCAGCAGTCCGCGCTGGAGGATGCGGCTGATGGTGGCCTGCCGGGTGTAGGCGCGTGCCGCGCCCACGGCGAGGCCCACCCGGCGTACGAAGTCCTCGATCAGGGCGGTGACCTCGTCGGGGACGCGGGCGATGCCTCCGCGTCCGAGGAGCACGGCGCCCAGGGTGCGGCCGCCCGAGGTGATCCGGTAGGCGAGCGTGACGCCTTCGGTCCCGTCCGGCTGCCCGCCGTCCTCCGCGCCGCCGGGCCACGGCATCGAGACGGGGCCGGTCCCGACCCGCTCGGGAAGCCGGAGGGGGTCACCCTCCAGCAGGGTGCGCAGCGGCTGGATGCGGGCCTCGTCGACGTGCCAGACCTTGGCGAGCCGCGGGACGGCCGCCCGGCCGGCGGTCTCGGGCTCCAGCCAGATCGCGCACCAGTCGGCGAGCCGGGGCACGAGTAACTGTCCGGCGAGGGCGGCCACGATGTCCTCGTCGAGCTGGCCGGCCAGCAGGTCCGAGGCCTCGGCGAGGAACGACAGCGCGCCGCGGCCCGCCCAGTCCCCGCCGTCGCGCACGGCGCGGCGGGCGGTGGGGGCGAGCAGTTCGGCGGCGCGCAGCCCGTGCTGGAATCCGGCCTCCGGGGCGTCGGGGAAGGGGTTCCAGTCGTCGACGGGGAGGCGGGCCCAGACGGTCTTGAGGCCGGTGCGGTAGGTGATGCCCCAGCGTTCGGCGAGGGTGGCGACGAGCTCCAGGCCGCGCCCGTACTCGGCGGGCTCCCCCGGCCCCTCCCCGTCCCCGGAGCCGTTCTCGGGGCGGTCGCTGCGCACGGCGCGGGCCGGGTGGTGGTCGGAGACCTCCAGGACCAGCGCGGAGGCCTCGTCCTCGGTCGCCTCCTCCAGCCGGAAGAGCAGTTCGACATGGGTCCCGGCGTGCACGACGGCGTTGGTGACGAGTTCGCTGACGATGACCGACGCGTCGTCGGACAGCCGCTCGCTGAAGCCCACGGCAGCGGGCAGCCCGAGCCCGCTCCACTCGGCGAGCGCCGCCGCGACGAACTGCCGGGCCGCGGAGGGCGCCAGCAGGTTGCCGGGCAGGCTCGTGCGGGCGACGGGCTGTGCGCCCGTGGACGCGCCAGTGGTTCCGGGACGTTGCACGATGTCCCGCTGCAAGGGAATGGACCCCACAGGGCGGCTCCTGACCTGTTCTCGCTCTGCCTGTTCTCCGTTAAGACGGACCCTCTAAGCGCCGCTGACGACACGGACAGAGTGACAGATCGGCCCCTCGCATACGCGTCGAGTTACCGAAGTTTCTGGAGAACGGGGTGCCCGGGACGACGGCCCGGCCCCCCGCGCGGGGCGCGGGGGGCCGGTGACGGGCGGCGGGAGCGGCGGCGCCGACCGCTGCGGGGCGGGGCCCCGGGCCGCCGTTACGCCTCGCGGGAGCCCGCGTACATGTCCTCGATCAGGTCCTTGTACGCGCGCTCGACGACCGGGCGCTTCAGCTTGAGGCTGGGCGTGACCTCGCCGTGCTCGATGTCGAGGTCACGCGGGAGCAGCCGGAACTTCTTGATGGTCTGCCAGCGCTGCAGTCCCTCGTTGAGGCGCTTGACGTACCCGTCGATGAGCTCGACGGTCTTCGGGGACGCCACGACGTCCGCGTACGACTTGCCCTCCATGCCGTTCTCGGCGGCCCAGCCGAGGATGGTCGGCTCGTCGAGGGCGATGAGCGCGGTGCAGAAGTTACGGTCCGCGCCGTGCACCAGGATGTTGGAGACGAACGGGCAGACCGCCTTGAACTGGCCCTCGACCTCGGCCGGCGCGATGTACTTCCCGCCCGACGTCTTGATCAGGTCCTTCTTGCGGTCGGTGATCCGCAGATAGCCGTCCACGGACAGTTCGCCGATGTCGCCGGTGTGGAACCAGCCGTCGGCCTCCAGCACCTCGGCCGTCTTGTCCGGAAGCCCCTGGTAGCCCTGCATCAGGCCGGGGCCGCGCAGGAGGATCTCGCCGTCGTCGGCGATCCGGACCTCGGTTCCGGGGAGCGGCTTGCCGACGGTGCCGGTGCGGTAGGCCTCGCCCGGGTTGACGAAGGAGGCCGCGCTCGACTCGGTGAGGCCGTAGCCCTCCAGGATGTGGATCCCGGCGCCGGCGAAGAAGAAGCCGATGTCGGGGGCGAGTGCGGCGGAGCCGGAGACGCAGGCGCGGAGCCGTCCGCCGAACGCCTCGCGGATCTTGGCGAAGACGAGGGCGTCGGCGGCCTTGTGCTTGGCGCCGAGCGCGAAGGGCACCGAGGCGATGCCGGTGCGCCGGAAGTTGTCCTGGGAGACCTTCGCGTACTCGCGGGCGACCCCGGCCGCCCAGAGGAAGATCTTGTACTTGGCCCCGCCGCCGGCCCGGGCCTTGGCCGCGACGCCGTTGTAGACCTTCTCGAAGATGCGGGGGACGGCCGCCATGTACGTCGGCTGGACGATGGGCAGGTTCTCGATGATCTTGTCGACCCGGCCGTCGACGGCGGTGACGTGGCCGACCTCGATCTGCCCGGAGGTGAGCACCTTGCCGAAGACGTGCGCGAGCGGCAGCCAGAGGTACTGGACGTCGTCCTTGGTGATCAGGCCGGTGGAGACGGTGGCCTTGGCCATGTACGACCAGTTGTCGTGCGGCAGCCGTACGCCCTTGGGGCGGCCGGTGGTGCCCGAGGTGTAGATGAGGGTCGCGAGCTGTTCGGGGGTGATGGCGTCGACCCGCGCGCGGATCGCCTCCGGGTTCTCGGCCAGGTGCTGGGCGCCCAGTGCCTCCAGGTCGGCCAGCGAGAGCACCCAGCCCTCCGGGTCGCCCTCGGCCGGTCCGGCGCCCTCGGCGTCGATGACGACGACGTGCGCGAGGTGCGGCAGCTCGTCACGGCACTCGCGGGCCTTGGCCAGCTGTACGGCGTCCTCGGCGATCAGCACCCGGCTCTCGGAGTCGGAGAGGATGAACGCCGACTCCTCGGCGTTCGTCGAGGGGTAGATCGTGGTGGTCGCGGCGCCCGCGCACATGACGCCGAGGTCGGCCAGGATCCATTCGACCCGGGTGCTCGCGGCGAGCGCGACGCGCTCCTCCGGCTGCACGCCCAGAGCGATCAGCCCGGCCGCCACGGCGTAGACGCGCTCGGCGGCCTGCGCCCAGCTGAGCGACTTCCACTCGTCAGGACCCTGGCCGGCGGCCGCGGGAACGGGGTAGCGGTAGGCCTCCCCGTCCGGGGTGGCCGCCACCCGGTCGATGAAAAGGGTCGCCACGGAGGGCGGACGGTTCTCGATCATGGTCTGTGTGTCGCTCACGACATCCTCCGGGCCTGCGGCATTGCTTCACGACGGGCTGCTGGTTGGGGTGTGCTCTCCGCTGACGTCTGCGTGCTGGATCCTGCGTGTTCGGGCGTACTGGACCCTGCGTGTCCACGCGTGCGGGATCCCGCTTGTTTAACTGGCGAGTAACTACGAAGCCGTGATCAGGGTAAAGCGCCCGCGCGCCCCGCGTAAGGGGCAATCGGACGCCGCTTCATAACGAACGGGCCCCCGCGCCGCAGCGTTCTGCGATGCGGAGACCCGTTTGTCTACCGGTCGGTAGGAATAGACGGCCACGTCTCCGTGCCCCTCCACGCCTCCGTACTACTTCTTGGCCTTGGCCTCTCCGGCGGACTCGTCGGTCGACAGCACGGAGATGAACGCGTCCTGCGGCACCTCCACGTTGCCGACCATCTTCATCCGCTTCTTGCCTTCCTTCTGCTTCTCCAGCAGCTTCCGCTTACGGGAGATGTCACCGCCGTAGCACTTGGCGAGGACGTCCTTGCGGATGGCGCGGACGGTCTCACGGGCGATGACCCGGGAGCCGATGGCCGCCTGGATCGGCACCTCGAAGTTCTGCCGAGGGATGAGCTTCTGCAGCTTGGCGACGAGCCGTACGCCGTACGCGTACGCCTTGTCCTTGTGCGTGACCGCGGAGAAGGCGTCGACCTTGTCGCCGTGCAGCAGGATGTCGACCTTGACGAGCTGGGCGGACTGCTCGCCGGTGGGCTCGTAGTCGAGCGAGGCGTAGCCCCGGGTCTTGGACTTCAGCTGGTCGAAGAAGTCGAAGACGATCTCGGCGAGCGGCAGGGTGTAGCGGATCTCGACGCGGTCCTCGGAGAGGTAGTCCATGCCGAGGAGCGTGCCGCGGCGCTGCTGGCAGAGCTCCATGATCGCGCCGATGAACTCGCTGGGCGCCAGGACCGTGGCCCGGACGACCGGCTCGTGCACCTTGTCGATCTTGCCCTCGGGGAATTCACTCGGGTTGGTGACGGTGTGCTCGGTCCCGTCCTCCATCTCGACGCGGTAGACCACGTTCGGGGCGGTGGCGATGAGGTCGAGGCCGAACTCGCGTTCCAGCCGCTCGCGGACCACGTCGAGGTGCAGCAGGCCGAGGAAACCGACGCGGAAACCGAACCCGAGCGCGGCGGAGGTCTCCGGCTCGTACACCAGCGCGGCGTCGTTGAGCTGGAGCTTGTCCAGCGCCTCGCGCAGGTCCGGGTAGTCCGATCCGTCCAGCGGGTACAGACCCGAGAACACCATCGGCTTGGGGTCCTTGTAGCCGCCCAGCGCCTCGGTCGCCCCGTTGCTCAGCGAGGTGATCGTGTCACCGACCTTGGACTGCCGGACGTCCTTCACACCGGTGATGATGTAGCCGACCTCACCGACGCCGATGCCGTCGGACGGGGTCATCTCCGGGGAGGAGACCCCGATCTCCAGCAGCTCGTGGGTCGCTCCGGTCGACATCATCCGGATGCGCTCGCGCTTGTTCAGCTGGCCGTCGACGACGCGGACGTACGTGACGACTCCGCGGTACGCGTCGTAGACCGAGTCGAAGATCATCGCCCGGGCCGGGGCGTCCGCCTTGCCGACCGGCGCGGGGACGTCCCTGACCACCCGGTCGAGCAGCGCGTCCACGCCGACACCGGTCTTCGCGGAGACCTTGAGGACGTCCTCGGGCTGGCAGCCGATGAGATTGGCCAGCTCCTCGGAGAACTTCTCGGGCTGGGCGGCCGGCAGGTCGATCTTGTTGAGCACCGGGACGATGGTGAGGTCGTTCTCCATCGCCAGGTAGAGGTTGGCCAGCGTCTGGGCCTCGATGCCCTGCGCGGCGTCGACCAGCAGGACCGTGCCCTCGCAGGCGGCGAGCGAGCGGGAGACCTCGTACGTGAAGTCGACGTGTCCCGGGGTGTCGATCATGTTGAGGACGTGGGTGCTGCCCTGGCCCTCGCCGGTCGTGGGCGCCCAGGGCAGTCGTACCGCCTGGGACTTGATGGTGATGCCACGCTCGCGCTCGATGTCCATCCGGTCGAGGTACTGAGCGCGCATCTGCCGCTGGTCGACCACACCGGTCAGCTGGAGCATCCGGTCGGCAAGGGTCGACTTGCCGTGGTCGATGTGCGCGATGATGCAGAAATTGCGGATCAGCGCCGGGTCGGTACGGCTCGGCTCGGGCACGTGGAGAGGAGTCGCGGGCACGCAGGGTCCTGATTCTTGAGACGCCGAACGCCGTGTCTCGGGTCGATGTCGGGTCGGTCGGATCTGTACGTAGCCTCCATCGTCCCACGCCTGCGGGGCGAAGACCGGTTTGGGCCGGTCGGAGTGTGACTGGTACCGTGGACAGCTGTGCCTCGTGGCTCTCGGGCCGCAAGGACACACATCGAAGATCCAACGAACCTGAAAAGGCTCTTTCGTGGCGAACATCAAGTCCCAGATCAAGCGGAACAAGACGAACGAGAAGGCGCGCCTGCGTAACAAGGCCGTCAAGTCCTCGCTCAAGACCGCGATCCGCAAGGCCCGTGAGGCCGTTGTCGCGGGCGACGTCGAGAAGGCCACCGTGGCCGTTCGCGACGCTTCGCGTGCCCTCGACAAGGCTGTCTCGAAGGGTGTCATCCACAAGAACGCCGCCGCCAACAAGAAGTCGGCGCTGGCCACCAAGGTTGCCACCCTCCAGGGCTGAGCATTCTGATGTGATCGCCGGAACGGACCCAGCGGGCCCTCTCTCCCGCTCCTGACCGGCACCCCGCGCCGCACACCGAACCTGCGTTCGCCACGCGGGTGCGGCGCACCAAGCGCGTATCGAAGGCCCCGGTCGTCCCCCTCCCCAGGGGGACGACCGGGGCCTTCGTCATGGCGCGCGTGGGGGGCTACGAACGGTGCTCGGTGCTCGGCCAGGAGCAGCCCGTCCGGTGATGACGGTGCTGGGCCACACCAGCCCGTCCGGTGATGACGGCGCTCGGCCACACCCAGCCCGTCCGGCGATTGAGGACACCCCGAACGGCAAGTTCAAGCCCGTCCGGCGATTGAGGACACCCCGGGTCAGCGGGACGGACCCGCACCCACCGGGTCGCACCGCCCCCGCCGGGGCACACCGCACCCACCGGGGCACACCGCTATCGCCCTGCCCGCGCCGCCCGTGCCACCGCGACCACGGCCTTCTCCAGCGCGTACTCCGGGTCGTCCCCGCCGCCCTTGACCCCCGCGTCCGCGTCCGCGACCGCTCGCAGTGCCACCGCCACCCCGTCCGGCGTCCATCCCCGCATCTGCTGGCGGACCCGGTCGATCTTCCAGGGCGGCATGCCCAGCTCCCGGGCGAGATCCGCCGGCCGCCCCCCGCGCGCCGACGAGAGCTTGCCGATCGCCCGTACGCCCTGCGCGAGTGCGCTGGTGATCAGGACGGGCGCCACACCGGTCGACAGCGACCAGCGCAGCGCCTCCAGGGCCTCCGCCGCCCGCCCCTCGACCGCCCGGTCGGCGACCGTGAAGCTCGACGCCTCCGCGCGCCCCGTGTAGTAGCGCCCGACCACGGCCTCGTCGATCGTGCCCTCGACGTCCGCGACGAGCTGCGACACCGCGCTCGCCAACTCCCGCAGATCGCTGCCGATGGAGTCGACCAGGGCCTGGCACGCCTCGGGCGTGGCGGAGCGTCCCAGGATCCGGAACTCGCCCCGCACGAAGGAGAGGCGCTCGGCGGGCTTGGTGGTCTTCGGGCACGCGACCTCCCGCGCCCCGGCCTTGCGCGCGGCGTCGAGCAGCCCCTTGCCCTTGGCGCCGCCCGCGTGCAGCAGCACGAGGGTGATCTCCTCGACCGGGTCGTCGAGATACTTCTTGACGTCCTTGATCGTGTCGGCGGAGAGGTCCTGCGCGTTGCGCACGATCACCACCTTGCGCTCGGCGAAGAGCGAGGGGCTCGTCAGCTCGGCGAGCGTGCCCGGCTGGAGCTGGTCGGAGGTGAGGTCCCGGACGTCCGTGTCGGCGTCGGAGGCCTTGGCCGCCGCCACCACCTGCTGCACGGCACGGTCCAGGAGCAGGTCCTCCTGCCCCACGGCGAGCGTGAGGGGGGCGAGCGGGTCGTCGGCGGAATTCCTTCTGGTGGCCATCGCCGTCCAGCATCCCACGGGCCACTGACAGCCCGGCCGCGACCGCCGTTCCGGGCGCCGCGGACCGTAGCCGAGAATGGGCGGGTGAGCGACGTGAGACATGTACTGGTGCTGCCCGACCGCGATGCCGCGGAGGAGGCGGCCGGAGAACTGGCCGACCGGTTCGGGGTCACCGAGGAGCCGCAGCTCGTACGCGACGCCCTGGCCGGCGAGGACGACGCCGAGGACGCCCAGTGGCTGGTGGTCGTGGAGGACCAGGACCGGCGCCTGGACTCCGCGGCGCTCGACGCGTTCGCCGCGGAGTACGAGGGATGGCTGGAGGCTCCGTAAACGGCGCCCCGGTCGGTGCCGCCCACGGAGGGTGTCCGCTTCCCGGCGGGCCGCCCTGGCGCCGGCGGCCGGGGTCAGCGCCCCGGGGTCAGCCCTTCGGGACGATCTGGATGTCCATGTCGATCGCGATGCTGGAGCCGACCGCGGCGATGCCACGGGCCAGCATCGTCTGCCAGGTGAGGGTGAAGTCCTCGCGGTGCAGCTCGGTGGTGGCGCGGCAGGCGGCGCGGGTCTCGCCCTCCAGGCCGTTGCCGAGGCCGAGGTACTGGGTGTCCAGCGTCACCGTACGGCTCACTCCGTGCAGGGTGAGCGCGCCGCTCACGCCCCAGCGGGTGCCGCCCCGGTGGACGAAGCGGTCGCTGTAGAACTCCAGCGTCGGGAAGCGGCCGACGTCGAGGAAGTCGCCCGAGCGCAGGTGGTCGTCGCGCATCTGGACGTTCGTGTCGATCGACGCGGCGTCGATGATCACGTGCATGGCCGAGTTCTCCATGCGGTCGGCGATCCGCACCGCGCCGGCGAAGGTGTTGAACCGGCCGTGGATACGGGCCATCCCGATGTGCCGGGCGGTGAAACCGATCTGGGAGTGCATCGGCTCGATCTCCCACTCGCCCGGGTCGGGCAGCTGCGGAGGCGCGGAGACCTGCAGCGTCACCTCGCCCAGCTGCGCGTGCCCGCCCTCGACGACCGTGGCCGAGCCGTGGAACGGGGTGAACCCCTCCGCTGTGACGGCAAGTCGGTACTCCCCTGCCGGCACCGTGGCGAGCACGTTGCCGAACGGGTCCGTCTCCCCGCTGACGACCTTGCGGCCCGCGGCGTCCGTGACGACGAACTCGGCCTGCTGAACCGCCTCGTCGACCGGGTCGAGCACCCGGCAGCTGAGGACACCCGCGGAGTCCGGTACGGCGAGACCGGCGAAGGCGTTGCCACGCGCGGCACCCGCCGGTCTCTTGTTTCCGAGCCAACGGCCGAACATCTCACGCACTCCCGGGGGCGGTTCCACCTCGGGCCGAAGGGCTGGACGTCGTTGTCGGAGCAGCGGCCCGCCGACGATCATGCATTCGATCACCCTTGTGGCGTTCGAGGCAAACAGGGCGGCTCGCAAGGGCTTGGGCGGAGGTGTTACCGCAGGTCCGAATTGCTCGTTCCGTTTGTGTGTGTCACGCATTCGACGCACGAGCGCCGACTCCTCGTTCGTCGGGAAGCCGGTCGAGGCGTACTCCGAAGTGCTCGCGGTAGGCGGCGAGGACCTCCTCGTCGCTCTCCAGCCGTGTCTCGTGGCGCTCGGTGCCCACCGTCGTGAGGAGCTTGTGGCCCTTGAGCGTGATCCGCCCGGTGGTGGTGAAGCGTGAGCAGACCGGCGCCCGGGTGAAGCCGGACTCGGGTGAGGTGCGGTGGTACCAGGCCCCGCCCCGGAAGTCGGCCAGTGCCCGCGGCCGTTGGTCCAGGCGGAACTGGGGCACGCCGTCCCGCAGGACGTCGAGGTCGCCGTGGTCCTCGCCGTCCTCGGCGGCGGCCCGCCCGATCCGGAAGGTGCCGCGAGGATCCCGCTGGTCCGTGCGGTCATCGAGCGCGAGCGGGTGCTGGGCGTGGTCGCCGAAGCCGACGTCGGCGAGCCACGGCCCGGTGCCGTCGTCCGTCTCCACCCGCAGCGCCAGGTGGTCGTAGGGGATGCCGAGCCGCCCTTCGTCCCCGTGCACCCGCCCCTGGAGCAGCGTGACGCGGAAGCCGAGCGCCCGCAGCAGCACCGCGAAGGCGCCGTTGAGTTCGTAGCAGAACCCGCCGCGACGGGCCGCCACGACCTTGTCGAGGAGTGCGCGCTCCTCCAGCACGATGTCCTCGCCGAGGTGGATCGAGAGGTTCTCGAAGGGCACGCTGACGAGGTGGCGCAGTTGCAGCTCGCGCAGCGCCGCGGCATCGGGGCGGGCGGGCCGGGCGGCGCCGATGCGCTCCAGGTAGGCGTCGGCGGTCTGCGGCAGATACGGGTCCATGAGGGCAGTCTGTCCCGGCGGAGGGGACCACGCCCTGGGGCGATGGTCCTAGGACCGGCGGCGGAGGCGCGGCGCGTGGTGTGTTCACTACCGTGCCGGGCATGACGCATCGGGAGCCGGCGCGCGGCCGTGCACAGCGCAAGCAGGATGTGCTCGAACACCTGGAGAAGGACACGGAGGCCTGGGTGTCGACCGCCTCGGCCGACGGGGTGCCGACGCTGGTGCCGCTGTCGTTCGTCTGGGACCGGGAGACCCTGTTGATGGCCACCCGGCGCACCAACCCGACGGCGGTCAACGTGACACCGGCCGGGCAGGCCCGGATCGCGCTGGGTACCACCCGCGATGTGGTCCTCATCGAGGCGACGGCGGAGCTCATCGAGGGCGCGGACCTTCCCGCCGGGTCGGGTGACGCCTTCGCCGCCAAGCTCGGCTGGGACCTGCGGGGCCGCTCCGCCTGGGTGTACCTGCGTTTCACGCCGTACGCGGTCAGGGCGTGGCGGGAGGAGAACGAGCTGGCCGGCCGTGAACTGATGACCGATGGCCGGTGGCTGGAGTGAACGCGCCGTCATGAGCGGCCCACCGCACGCAGTCCCGGGCCGGCGCCCGTCACCGCGATCGCGCCGTCCCGGTCCGTACGCAGCACCGCCGCCCCCTGGGACCTGAGCGCCTCGACCGTCCGCGCGGCCGGATGCCCGTACGGGTTGTCCCGCCCCACGCTCACCAGGGCCAGCCTCGGTCGCGTACCGCTCACCAGAGCCGGGTCCTGGTGCGCGGACCCGTGGTGCGCGACCTTGAGCACGTCCACCCGCGGCAGCGTCGGGTAGCTGCGCAAGAGGCTCTGCTGGGCCGGTGGTTCGAGATCTCCGAGCAGCAGCAGCGTGAGCCCGCCGGCCCGTACGAGCAGGGTGACGCTGGCATCGTTCGGCTCCTGCGGTACGGGGCCGGCGGCCGGGCCCGCCGCGGTGGTCGCCCCGCCCGGCGGCCACAGCACCTGCCATGCGAGCCCGCCGATCCGGCGCCGCTCGCCCGGGACGGCGCGCACCACGGGGATCCCCGCCGCCGCGGCGGTCCTCCTGACGAACGCGGCCTGTTCCGGGGGCTCTTCCAGGCTCGTCGTCTGGATCGCGCCCACCGCTCTGCCCCTCAGCGCACCGGTCAGACCCCGCACGTGGTCGGCGTGGAAATGGGTGAGGAGCAGCAGCGGGACGCGGGTGATGCCCAGGTCGCGCAGGCACTCGTCGGCGAGCCGGGGATCGGGCCCGGCGTCGACGACCACGCCCGTGCCGGGGCCGGCCGCGAGCACCAAGGCGTCCCCTTGGCCGACATCGCACATCGCGAACGCCCAGCCGGGCGGCGGCCATCCGGTCAGCACCCGGGTCAGCGGCACCGGCCGGAGCACCACGAGGACGAGCAGCAGCGCGGCGGCCGAACAGATCCACGGACGGTGTCCGAGGCGCCGCGCGAACAGCACCAGCAGCACCGTCAGCGCGGCCAGCAGCAGCGCCCCCGGACGGCCGTCCGGCCAGTCGGTCTCCGCCCCGGGAAGCGCCGCTCCGGTACGGGCCACGGAGGCGATCCACCCCGCCGGCCACCCCGCCACCCGGGCGAGCAGTTCGGCCACCGGCATGGCCACCGGGGCCAGGGCCAGCACGGCGAACCCGAGCACCGTGGCGGGCGCCACCGCGAACTCGGCCAGCAGATTGCACGGGATCCCCACCAGACTCACCCGGGAGGCGAGCAGCACCACGACGGGCGAGCACACCGCCTGCGCCGCGGCCGCCGCCGCCAGAGCCTCCGCGAGCCGCGGCGGTACCCGTCGCCGTCGCAGCGCCTCGCTCCACCCCGGGGCCAGGGTCAGGAGGGCGCCGGTGGCGAGCACGGACAGGACGAAGCCGTAACTGCGCGCCAGCCACGGGTCGTAGAGCACCAGCAGCAGAACGGCGGCGGCCAGCGCCGGCATCAGAGTCCTGCGCCGCCCGGTACCGATGGCCAGCAGCGTGATCAGGCCGCAGGCCGCGGCCCGCAGCACGCTCGGTTCCGGCCGGCAGACGAGCACGAAGGCGAGTGTGAGCCCGCCGCCGAGCAGAGCGGTCCCCCGCAGGGAGATCCCCCACGCGGGCGCCAGCCCGCGACGTTCGGCGCGCAGGGCGCTGCCGGGCGGGCCGATGAGGAGGACGAGCAGAATCGCCAGGTTGGCGCCCGATACCGCCATGAGATGGGTGAGGTCGGTCGCCCGGAACGCCTCGTGCAGTGCGGGCGTGACGCGCGTGGTGTCACCGACGACCAGTCCGGGCAGCAGCGCCCGCGCGTCGGGGCCGAGGTCCTCCGTCGCCGCGCGCAGACCCGCGCGCAGTCCGCCCGCCGTGCGCTGGAGCCGGCTGGGCGGGCCGATGACGCGGGGCGGGCCCTTTCCCTCGGCGCGCAGCACCGCGGTGGCCCGCTCCCCGCCGTGCAGCGGCGGGGCCAGCCGGCCGCTGAGGCGCAGCCGCGAGGACGGAAGCAGCCGCTGCCACCGTGCGGCAGCGCCCCCGGGCGTGACGATGACCAGTACCGGTGTACGCAGCCGGACGGCGGTGCCTCCGGGCCTCGCGAGCCGGACGATCTCCGCGTCCAGGAGCAGCGAGACGGGGGTGCTGTGGTCGCCGCGCACCCGGGGGGCCGTGCGGCGGGCATCGGAGGTCAGGGTGATCTCCGCGTCGATGCGCGCGAACTGCCCGGCCAGCCCGGGCACGGGCCCCTGCCGCGCCTCGGCCCTGTGCAGACCGGCGGACGCCGCACCGGCCGCCGCGCAGAGCAGCACCGCCGCGGCAGCCGTGGCGTACAGCCGGGTGGGCGGCCCGGTGGCTGGCCCGGTCGATGGCCCGGTGGATGGCCCCGTGGGTGGGCCGGTGGGCGGGCCGGTGGGCGGGCCGGTGGGTGGCCGCCCACGGCCGCCGACGCCGCGCCCCTCGCGGTCCGTGCGCGCGGCGAGTGCCGCGCGGAAGGGCCGGAAGCCGGGGACGGCCAGGAGGACCATGGCCGCGCCGAGACAGAGCACCACGCCCACGGCCACCCAGCCGCCGGGGGCGTCCAGGGCCGCCGCGGCACCGGCCCACGCCGCCAGGGCCGGTGGAACCAGCCGCAGATCGACCGGCCCCTCCTGCCGTGGGTCGGAGAGCCCCAGCCGACGGCCCGACGCCGTGTGGACGTCCTGGGTGCTCACGGTCGCACCAGCGGTCGGAGGTCCGCGAACCGGCGGTCGCCGATCCCGTTGACCTCGCGGAGCTCGTCGACGGACCTGAACCCGCCGTGCTGGGTGCGGTAGTCGACGATGTGCTGGGCGAGGACGGGGCCGACGCCGGGCAGGGTGTCGAGCTGTTCCACCGTCGCGGTGCTGAGGCTCACCGGCCCCGCGGCGGCGGTCGGGCCGGCGCCTCCTCCCGTCACGCCCGGGGCAGTCGAGCCAGGTGGGCCGCCCACGATGATCTGCTCCCCGTCCATGAGGACCCGGGCCCGGTTGAGGCCGTTGAGGTCCACGCCGGGGCGGGCTCCGCCCGCCACCCGCAGCGCGTCGGCGACCCTGGCCCCGGCCGGCAGCCGGTGGATCCCGGGGTGCCTGACCTTTCCGCTCACGTCGACCACCACGACCTGGCCGCCCGGCCCGGCGACGGGCGGCGTGCCGGGCGAGGGCTCCGGCACGGCCCCGTCCGTATCCGTGTCCGTCCGCGCCACAGGCGCGTGGGCGTCCGCGGCCTCGCCGACACGCTCCGGAGCACGTACGGGTTCGGGGCGCGCGGACCACAGGTGCGTCGCGGCGAACACCGCTGCCGCGACCAACAGGACCGTGAGGGCGGCCAGGGCCCTCGGCTCCAGCCCGCACCTCAGCTGGAGCCACACCGGAAGCCGCTCCCGCAGCGCGGGCAGGACCGGCCCCCACCGATGTCCGACGTCCGAGTCCAGGCCTGCGGGACGACCCGGTCCCGGCCCCGGCGGGGACGAGGCCGGTGCGTCAGCCGTCGCGATGGGGTGGGCGGGCGCGGGAACGGGCTGAGGCCCGGGCGGTGTCGGCCCCACCCGTGACACGGAAGGCGCCGTCGACGCCGCCCCCGCGCCCAGCCCCACCACCGGGCGGGCGACCCGCCCCCCGTGGCCGCCGGCCATCAGCGCGTCGGCACGGCTGCGTGAAGCCGCGGCCGCGGCAGCAGCCGCGGCAGTGCGCCCCCGTGCCCGCCGTCGGCCCGGCCCGGGGTTCGCCCCGTTCCGGACACGGCCGTCCGAGGTGGGTCCGCGCCCCGGTCCGCTGCCGGGTCCGGTTCGTGACCCGGCCCGGAGCCCGCGGAAACGGCCGGTACCGCTGACAGGCCCGCCGCGGTGACCGGGGCCGCGAGGGGTTACACGCTGTGATCGGGAAGCCATGCCACATGACGGTAGGCACTCCCGCCGGAACCCGCTGAGCGCGCCCTTTTCCGGTGGAAAACCGGACCGTTGTGCATAACCTCACCACTCCGGAGAGTGAGGTCAGCGAGGTGAAACCACCGCTCCCAGCAGCCCGGGCCCGGTGTGCGCGCCGATCACCGCTCCCACCTCGCTGACATGCAGGTCGACCAGGCCCGGCACCCGTTCACGCAGCCGTTCGGCCAGTCGCTCGGCCCGCTCAGGGGCCGAGAGGTGGTGCACCGCGATGTCCACCCGCCCACTGCCCGCCCGTTCGGCGACGATCTCCTCCAGCCGGGCGATGGCCTTGGAGGCCGTCCGTACCTTCTCCAGCAGTTCGATCCGGCCGCCGTCCAGCTGGAGGAGCGGTTTCACGGCGAGGGCCGAACCGAAGAGGGCCTGCGCGGCGCCGATCCGGCCGCCTCGGCGCAGATAGTCCAGGGTGTCGACGTAGAAGTAGGCCGACGTGCCCGCCGCCCGCTTCTCGGCGGCGGCCACCGCGTCGTCGAGACTGCCGTCCGCCTCGGCCGTCTCGGCGGCGGCCAGGGCGCAGAACCCGAGGGCCATGGCGACCATCCCGGTGTCCACCACGCGCACCGGCACCGGGGCGTCCTTCGCCGCCAGGAGAGCGGCGTCGTACGTGCCGGAGAACTCCGCCGACAGGTGCAGGGAGATGATGGCGCTCGCGCCCGCGTCAGCGGCCGCGCGGTAGGCGGCGGCGAAGACCGTGGGGCTGGGCCGGGACGTCGTCACGGAGCGACGTTTCTGCAGGGCGAGCGCGAGGGAGCGGGCCGAGATCTCGGTGCCCTCCTCCAGCGCCTGGTCACCGAGGACGACGGTCAGCGGCACTGCGGTGATGCCATGCCGTTCCATCGCCTGGGGCGGCAGGTAGGCCGTTGAATCGGTGACGATCGCGACATGGCGGGACATGAGCGGGAGGTTACCTGCCGAGAAGGGGGCTCGGCAGTCCGACCCCGAACGAATGATCAGTTCCAGTCGCTTCGGGCCGCATCCTGCCATCTCCGTTCACCCGCGGACCGGCCGGTCGCCGGCGCCCGCCACCGGCGCGCGCCACTTGCACCCGAGCCCCGAACGCCCTCAGTTGGTGGTCTCCGGCCGTGTCGTCTTCTGCCACGGGTAGTCCGTCCGCAGCCGGGGGTCCGGGGCCGTGATGGCCTGCGGGCTCCCCTCGTCGCCCGCCGGCTCCCCCACGGGCTGCTCCTGACCACGGTCCGCCACACGCCCCGGCGCCGGGTCCTCCGTCGTCCAGTGCCTCAGCGCCCCGGCCTCCACGTCGATCTGCACGTTCAACGCCGCCAGGTCGTCGTCGGCGAACTGCCGGGCCCGGTCCCTGGCCGCCCACCGCAGCGACTCGGCGGCACCGGTGATCCGCTCGGTGCGCTCCTTCAGCCCGGGCAGCAGCGAGGCGACGGTCGTCCTGTCGGGCTCGCGCTCCAGCCGCTTCAGGTCCTCGTCCAGCTCGCGGCCGTGCACCCCGAGGCGCTCGAACAGGCCGAGCGACTCCGCGAGCGAGGCGTCGTCCGCCGCACCCGCCCGCAGCGCCTCCTGCGTGGCCCGCATCGAGGTGCGCAGCGAGAGGCGGAGCTGCGCCAGCTCACCGACGACGCCCGGCTGCCCGTAGCTCTTGGCCCGCAGCGTGGTGTCCTCCACGGTGCGGCGGGCCTGCGTGATCGTGCGGTCCACGCCGCGCTTGGCCGCCCCGACGACCTTGACGGTCGCATAGACGCCGAGGGCCATGAAGGCCAGGACGAGCAGCCCCAGAATCAGGATCACGGCTTCCATGAACGCCCCTCGGATCGTGTGACGGCCGGCGGCACGGTTTCACCGCTCCCTCCACCGTAAACGGAACGGGCAGGCAGAGGGTTCCATCGAAACCCCCAACCTGCCCGTAGGGGAAAGCCCGCACGTTCAGCCCACACGCAGAGCTCTTACGCGCGGTCCACACGTAAAGCTCTTACGCGCGGCCCTCACGTAAAGCTCTTACGCGCGGCCCTCACGCAAAGCTCTCACGCGAGCCATGTCGCGCAGCCCTTACGCAGGACCCTCGCCCGCAGCCCTCCCACCGCCACTCGCACCGCCCCACGGACGGCCGTCGCCTAGGCCGGGACGATGTTCACCAGCTTCGGCGCCCGGACGATCACCTTGCGGATGCCCGCCCCGTCCAGTGCCGCGACGACGGCCGGGTCGGCCAGGGCCAGGGCCTCCAGCTCCGCGTCCGTGATCGACGGGGAGATCTCCAGGCGCGCCCTGACCTTGCCCTTGATCTGGACGACGCAGGTCACGGTCTCGTCCACGACGTACGCCGGGTCGGCGACCGGGAAGTCCTGGTGCACGACCGATTCGGTGTGGCCCAGCCTGCGCCACAGCTCCTCGGCGATGTGCGGTGCCAGCGGCGCCACCAGCAGCACCAGGGCCTCGGCGACGGAGCGCGGCAGCGGGCCGCCGGCCTTGGTCAGGTGGTTGTTCAGCTCGGTGACCTTGGCGATGGCCGTGTTGAAGCGCATCCCGGCCATGTCCCCGCCGACACCGTCGATCGCCTTGTGCAGCGCGCGCAGCGTGTCCTCGCCGGGCTCGGTGTCGACGACGGTGACCTCACCGCTCTCCTCGTCGACGATGTTGCGCCACAGCCGCTGCAGCAGCCGGTACTGGCCGACGACCGCGCGCGTGTCCCAGGGGCGCGACACGTCCAGGGGGCCCATCGCCATCTCGTACAGGCGCAGCGTGTCCGCGCCGTACTCGCCGCAGATCTCGTCGGGCGTCACGGCGTTCTTCAGGGACTTGCCCATCTTGCCCAGGACGCGGGAGACCTTCTCGCCCTCGTAGTAGTACGCCCCGTCACGTTCCTCGACCTCGGCCGCCGGGACCGCGATGCCGCGGCTGTCCCGGTAGACGAACGCCTGGATCATGCCCTGGTTGTACAGCTTGTGGAACGGCTCGGCGGACGAGACATGGCCCAGGTCGTGCAGCACCTTGGACCAGAAGCGCGCGTACAGCAGGTGCAGCACGGCGTGCTCCGCGCCGCCCACGTACAGGTCGACGCCACCGGTCGGCTGTCCCTCGCGCGGGCCCATCCAGTACTGCTCGATCGCCGGGTCGACCAGCTGGTCGGCGTTGTTCGGGTCCAGGTAGCGCAGCTCGTACCAGCAGGAGCCCGCCCAGTTGGGCATGGTGTTGGTCTCGCGGCGGTACTTCTTCGGGCCGTCGCCCAGGTCCAGCGTGACGTTGACCCAGTCGGCGTTGCGCGACAGCGGGGTCTCGGGCTGGGTGTCGGCGTCGTCCGGGTCGAAGGTGCGCGGCGAGTAGTCGTCGACCTCCGGCAGTTCCAGCGGCAGCATGGACTCGGGCAGCGGGTGGGCGATGCCCTCCTCGTCGTACACGATCGGGAAGGGCTCGCCCCAGTAGCGCTGACGGCTGAACAGCCAGTCGCGCAGCCGGAAGTTGACGGTGCCCTCGCCGACGCCGTGCTCCTTCAGCCACGCGGTGATCCGGGCCTTCGCGTCGACGACTCCCAGGCCGTCCAGCGAGATCTCGTCGTTCGCGGAGTTGACCAGCTTCGCGTCGTACGAGCCGAAGGCGTCCTCCCACGTCGAGGGGTCGGTACCGCGGTCGTCCGACGGCTCGACGACACAGCGCATCGGCAGCTCGAAGGCGCGCGCGAAGGCGAAGTCGCGCGCGTCGTGCGCCGGTACGGCCATGATCGCGCCGGTGCCGTAGCCCATCAGGACGTAGTCGGCGATGAAGACGGGGACCTGCTCGCCGCTGACCGGGTTCGTCGCGTACGCGCCGGTGAAGACGCCCGTCTTGTCCTTGGCCTCGGCCTGGCGCTCCACGTCGGACTTGGCCGCGGCCTGCTTGCGGTACGCGGCGACGGCCTCGGCCGGGGTGGCGTGTCCGCCGGTCCAGACCGGGTGGGTGCCCTCGGGCCAGGCGGCGGGGGTGATCGGCTCGACCAGCTCGTGCTCCGGCGCCAGCACCATGTAGGTGGCGCCGAACAGCGTGTCCTGGCGGGTGGTGAAGACGGTGATGCTGCCTGCGCCGTCGACGGGGAAGTCGACGCGGGCGCCCTCGGAGCGGCCGATCCAGTTGCGCTGCTGCAGCTTGATGGCCTCGGGCCAGTCCAGGCCGTCCAGGTCGTTCAGCAGCCGGTCCGCGTAGGCCGTGATGCGCATGTTCCACTGGCGCAGCTTGGCCTTGAAGACCGGGAAGTTGCCGCGCTCGGAGCGGCCGTCGGCCGTGACCTCCTCGTTGGCCAGGACGGTGCCCAGCCCGGGCGACCAGTTGACGGGCGCGTCGGAGGCGTAGGCCAGCCGGTATCCGCTCAGGACGTCGGCGCGTTCGGCGGCGCTCAGCGCGCTCCAGTCACGGCCGTCCGGGGTCGGGCGCTCGCCGCTCTCGAACTGGGCGACCAGTTCGGCGATGGGCCGTGCGCGGTCCGCCTCGGTGTCGTACCAGGAGTTGAAGATCTGCAGGAAGATCCACTGGGTCCACTTGTAGTACTCCGACTCGATCGTGGCGAACGAGCGGCGCTTGTCGTGGCCCAGACCCAGCCGGCGCAGCTGCGCCGTCATGTTCTCGATGTTGGCCTCGGTGGAGATCCGCGGGTGCGTGCCGGTCTGTACGGCGTACTGCTCCGCGGGCAGGCCGAAGGCGTCGAAGCCCAGGGTGTGCAGCACGTTGTGGCCGGTCATCCGCTGGTGACGGGCGAAGACGTCCGTGGCGATGTAGCCCAGCGGGTGGCCCACGTGCAGCCCCGCCCCCGAGGGGTACGGGAACATGTCCATGATGAACTTCTTCGGCCTGGCGGCCAGCTCCGGGTCGCCCGCCAGGTCACCGGTCGGGTTCGGCGCCTCGTACGTGCCCTCGGCGTCCCAGAAGTCCTGCCAGCGTGCCTCGATGTCGGCGGCCATCGCTGCCGTATAGCGGTGCGGCGCAGCAACGTCGGCTGCGGAATTCGTCTCGCTCATGATCCTCAAAGCTCCATCGATCGTCATCTGCCGGGCGCCCACGTCTACGGACACGCGTCTACGGAAACGAAAAATCCCCTCGCACAGGAGGGGACGCCGCGCCGATGCCGACCAGGCATTCTCACCGGTCGGGACTGAGTCAGCGCGGCTCGCTAAGCAGAAGGCGTACGGCACGCATGGCGTCAGGGTACCGCACGGGCCCGGTCCCCCTCCGGGCACCGCCGATCCGTGGACACGAGGGGCGGTCGACCGTGCGGCGGAACGTCCGGGAAGCGGCGGTTACTCCGCGTACCGCCCTCTACCGGGGCAACCATTCAAACCTCGTACCGGCCGGTATGGAGCGACCTAGCATGCGGCAACGGGACCGCTTTGCCGAGCCATTCGGAGTCGCCCCCCATGAACCCTCTGAACCCTCATCGCAAGATCCGCTCATCGCCCGCTCCTCCTTCGGGACCGAGCCGTCACGTGCAGGGCGGGCTCACCGTCGCCGCGCTGGTGCTTCTGCCGCTGCTCGCCGTGGCGGGCAGCGACGGTCTGCGCGCCACGCTCGACTTCACGACCGGTGTCCTCTCGCTGGTCTCGCTCACCGCCGCGGTGGGCTGGGGCCTGCTCGCCACCGACCGGCTGTTCCTCTCCTCGCGCCGGCGGCTGATCGGCCAGGCCGTCCACCGCACCGCCGCGGCCGCCTCGCTGGGCTTCCTGCTGCTCCATGTCACGGTGAAGGTCTCACTGGGGCACGTGGCGCTGCTCGGCGCTCTCCTCCCCTTCGGCCTCGGGGTCGGCGGAACGGCGGGGCTGATCGGTTTCGGCTCGCTGGCCGGTCTGCTGATGGTGGTGGCCGCCGCGACGGGGGCGCTGCGCAGCGCCTTCGCCACCCCCAGCAAGGTCGCCGGGCGCTGGCGTGCGCTGCACGCGCTGTCCTACCCCGCCTGGTGCGCGGCTCTGGTGCACGGGCTGTACGCGGGCCGGCCGCCCGCGGCCTGGGTCGTCGTGATGTACAGCCTGTGCCTGGCCGGCGTGGCGGCCGTGCTCGGCCTGCGCATGCTGCCGCCGCCGGTGAAGCGGCGGATCGCCGACCTGGTCACCGCCCTGATCAAGCCGGACGCCCTGCCCGCCGCACCTGATCCGGTGACCCGCGAGGCCCCGCTGCCCGGCGCCGACACCACGGCCCTGCCGGGGGCGTACGGACCGGACGCCGGCGGCGCCGGCCGGGGCGGGCCCGGCAGCCGGATGCGGGGCACCCCGCTGCCCTCGTCCTTCGAGCGCCCCCCGACCACGTTCCCGGCGCCCGCCCCGCCGCTGTACGAGGCCCCGCCCCGCAGCGCGGACCGCCTCACCACGGCGCCGCTCCCGCCCTCACCCGGCGGATTCGGGGGCCCCGGGCCGGGGATCGCCGCCGGGTACCGCGCGGTCTCGCCGTCCGCCGGGCCCGCCCCCCGGAGGCAGCCGTCCGAACACTGGCCGGCCCCGTCGCCCGCCCCGCCGGTCCAGGCCCTGCGCCCGCCCCCCGCGCCGACGGCGCCGGCGCACCCCCCGTACGCCGCGTACGAGCCCCCCGCGTCGGCCTTCCCACCCGCGCCCCCCGCCCCCTACGTCCCCGCCCAGGAGCCTCCGTACGCCGCCGGAACAGCGACCACCGCTCCGCTGCCTCCCGTCGGCGACACCACACCGTTTCCGGGGCCGTTCTACCCGCCCCCGGCCGGAGAGCCCTGGACCGCACCCGCAGGAGACCGAACGTGAACATCCCCCTCCCCGACGTCCCCGAAGTCCGCGTCGTCGGCCTCCCCCAACTGACCAGCGGCTTCGACCTGGTGGAGCGGCTGGACCTCGGCATGCACCTGAAGGTGCACGGTCCTCTGGAGCCGATGACCGGCGAACGCCTGGCGGAACTCGCCGAGTCCATCGCGCTCAACGGCCGGGGCGGTGCCGGTTTCCCGTTCGGCAGGAAGCTGCGGGCCGTCGCCAAGGCGTCGATCCGGCGGGGGGTGCGGCCGGTCGTGGTGATCAACGGCAGTGAGGGCGAGCCCGCCTGCCGCAAGGACACGGTGCTGCTCAACCGTGCGCCGCACCTCATCCTGGACGGCGCCCTGCTGGCCGCCGAGGCGCTCGGCGCCCGCACCCTGGTCGTGGCCGTCACCCGTAACTCCACGGAGATCTCGGTGCGCTCCGCCCTGGCCGAGCGCGGGCTGTCCGACCGGCGGGGGCAGCCGTTGCGGGCCCGGGTGGTGCGGACGCCGGAGCGGATGGTCTCCGGTGAGGCCTCGGCCGTCATCCGTGCGGCGTCCGGGGGCCCCGCCCTGCCTCCGGGGCGCCGCGAGCGGGCCGCCGAGTCGGGGGTCGGCGGCGCCCCGACCCTGCTCTCGAACGCGGAGACGTACGCGCAGCTGGCCGTCGCCGCGCGCATCGGCGCCCGCCGCTACGGGGACACCGGCCTGCCCGACGAGCCCGGAACGGTACTCCTCACGCTCTCCGGCGCGGTCGCGCGCCCGATGGTCATCGAGGTGCCCACGGGCGTGCCGCTGCGGTACGTGCTCCAGCTGGCCGGCGCCCCGGTGCTGCCGCAGGGCGTGCTGACGGGCGGCTATCACGGCAACTGGATCAGCGCGAACGCCGCGCACGACGCCGTCGTCTCGCGGGCTTCGCTGGCCGCGGCGGGCGGCGCGCTGGGAGCGGGCGCGATCCTGCCGATCGGGCCGGAGACCTGTCCGCTCGGCGAGTCCCTGCGGGTGGCGAACTGGCTGGCCGCCGAGACCGCGGGCCAGTGCGGCCCGTGCAAGCTCGGGCTGCCGGCGGCCGCGGGCGGGCTCTCCGACGTACTGAACGGGGGCGGCCCCGCCGCGCTGGAGGCGCTGCGCGAGGTCACCCTGGCGGTCAAGGGCCGGGGCGCCTGCAAGCACCCGGACGGCTCGGCGCGCTTCCTGTCCTCCACGCTCTCCGCGTTCACCGACGACCTGGCCGCGCATGTGCTGGACGGCGGCTGCGGCCGCGAGACATCCGGCGTCCTCCCGCTTCCGGCCCCCGGGTACCAGGATGTGGAGGAATCCATTCCGAGCGGCGAGAAGCTCGCTGTGGACTGGACGCTCTGCCGGGGCCACGGACTGTGCGCGGACATCGTGCCGGAGCTGATCAGGCTGGGCCCGGACGGATACCCGGCGCTCGCGGACGCCGCGGTGCCGATGCATCTGCGGGGACGCGCCCAGCGCGCCGTACGTCGTTGTCCGGCCCTGGCGCTCCGGATCGAGCAGCAGGCCCCCGAGCGGCCCGTCCTGCCTCCGGGCACCGGGCGGAAGGCCCTGGGCAGCGGCCGGAGTTGACCTGAGACGCGAAACGACCGGTGGGCCATCCGCATCGGATGGCCCACCGGTCGATCTTCACTGTGGAGCTAAGGAGAATTGAACTCCTGACCTCCTGCATGCCATGCAGGCGCTCTACCAACTGAGCTATAGCCCCGCGCTGTCCTGCCCGGTCTCCCGTGGCGACATCGAGAACATTACCGGTCCCCCGGCCGTCCACCAAATCGTTTCCGGTCGGCCGCTCCGCGGCCGTTCGCCGGGGCGGTCAGGCGGTGGCGAAGGAGTAGAACCGCTTCAGCGTGCAGTGCTCCTCCAGCAGCCGTCCGTAGATCGGCTCCCCCTCCAGCTCCCGGTAGGTCTCGATGGGGTCGCCCTTTATGACCAGCGCCCGTGCGCACTCCTCGCACCAGTACTGGTAGTCCACGTTGACCGGGTCCATGTCCCTGACGATGGGCGTACCGCTGCCGCACCAGTCGCATTTCCGCCTGTGTGCACCCATGGGTCAGCTCCGGCTGCGGCCGCGGGCCGTACACGGAGGGACGGCCCCGGCGTGACCACCGGACCTTCGGGCCGGCGCGGGCGAGCCGACGACGGCGTGGCCGGCGGGTACCCGGCCTCGGCGGACGAGGGGCAGGTCGGGGAGCGCGTGGCGGCTCGCAGGCATCGCACGCTCCTCCCCGTTCGGTCCGTCTCCCCCTCCGGCGGTCCGATTCTGCCATGACCCCGCAAGGGGGTCAGCCCGCCGGAGATCCCACCCGCCGACGACGCCGCACGAGACCCGCGAGCGCACCCACGACAGCAGCTGCCGCCAGGGCGAGCGCACACACCCACAGCGCCTCGCCCGACCCCTGCGCCCCAGCCGTGTCAAGGCGGTTGAGGTAGAGCGTCCCGAACGCCGCGACCCCGATCAACTGGCCGAGCTGGGTGACGGTCACCAGGAGACCACTGGCGTCAGCGGCATCCACCGGCCGTACGTTCGCCAGGGCACCCGTGAGGGTGGGACTGAAGCCCAGCGCCAGGCCGCACCCCATGATCACGAAGCCCGCGTAGAGGCCCGGCCCGCCGTCGCCGCCGTCCCGCAGGGCCAGGCCGATGACCGTCGCACCTGCCGCGATGAGGACGAACCCGGAGGGCACCAGGGCCCCCTGCCACCGGGCCGGCCACCTGCGCCAGGTCAGCCCGACCGCCCCGAAGGTCAGCGCGGTCGGCGCGAACATCAGCCCCGTGCGCATCGCCGAATAGCCCAGCCCGCCCTGGACGTGCAGCGTCATCGCGAACAGGAAGCCCGCGTTCACCGCCATCGCCAGCAGGATGCGCAGCGCCGCCCGGGCGATGCCGGGAGCACGGAGCACACCGAGCGCGATCAGGGGAGCACCACCGCGCGCGGCCAGCCAGGTCTCGTAGGCCGCGAATCCGGCGAAGAACACCACGGAGGCGAGCAGGCAGATCCAGGTCCAGGCCGGCCAGTCCAGCTCCTGGCCGAGCACCAGCGGGACGGTCAGCAGGGTGACCCCACCGGCGAGCATCACCAGTCCCGTCACGTCCAGTCCGCGGGCGCGCGCCTCCCGCCGCCGCCGGTCACCACGCGGTTCGCGCGGCAGCCCGCGAACGCCGAGCACCAGCAGGACCAGCCCGATCGGCACATTGACCAGGAACGCCGGCCGCCAGCCCGTCCCGAACAGGTCGGCGCTGACGAGCACACCGCCCACCACCTGTCCGGCTGCCGCGCCCGTGGCCAGCACCGCGCCGTACGCGCCGAGTGCCCGCAACCGCGCCGCACCGGTGAAGTTC
This sequence comes from Streptomyces sp. NPDC005803, assembly GCF_040630435.1. Taxonomy (NCBI): domain Bacteria; kingdom Bacillati; phylum Actinomycetota; class Actinomycetes; order Kitasatosporales; family Streptomycetaceae; genus Streptomyces; species Streptomyces sp. NPDC005803. The sequence goes on from NZ_JBEXXO010000005.1 coordinate 219,889, forward strand.
TGCTGGATCAGACTGAGCACCTGCGGGATCATCACCGCCGCGCCCACCCCCTGGACCACCCGGAAGACGATCAACTGTCCACTCCCCGCCGCCAGTCCACAGGCGAGTGAGGCGGCGGTGAAGACCGCGAGGCCGGCGAGGTGGACACGCCCGTGTCCGAACACGCTGCCGAGCCGGGCTCCGGTGATGAGCAACACGGCGTACGCGATGGTGTAACCGGCCACGACGAGCTGTAACTCGGCCCCCGAGGCGCCGAATTCGGTGCGGATCGTCGGGGCGGCGACATTGACGATGAAGGCGTCGAGCAGTGCCATGAACTGGGCCCCCAGCACGAGCGCGAGCAGGCGCCCGGGGCGGCTGCCGGCGGTGCGGGCTTCGACGGACGGCGGACGGGGAGTGGTAGCGGAGGTCGTGGCCATGCCCTCAAGGCTGGCCGCGGCCGCGTACGGGTGACGAGAGCCCGCTGATGCTGGTACTGGCAGCACCTGGCAACGGGGACCAGGAGCACCGACGATGGGGTGTGACGACGGTGACGGCACAGCAGCGGGCCGCGCGGGATGAGCGGTCCCGAGGGGACCGGCAAGGCCGGCGCGCCCGGCAGGACCAGCAGGACCAGCAGGGCCTGCGGGACCGCCAGGACGGGCCGGACCAGGAGGAGCGCGAGGCCCGGCAGGCCCGGCAGGGACAGCGGCACGGGCGGCGGCCGGAGCTCGCCGCCTTTCTGCGCAGCCGCCGGGCGCGGGTGACCCCCGCCGACGTGGGCATGGCGCCGGGCCTGCGGCGCCGCACCCCGGGGCTCCGCCGCGAAGAGGTCGCCCAGCTCTCCGGCGTGGGGGTCACCTGGTACACCTGGCTGGAACAGGGCCGCCCGATCAACGCCTCCCCGCAGGTCCTGGACGCGGTCGCGCGGACGCTGCGGCTCGATCCGCCCGAGCGCGAGCACCTCTACCACCTGGCCGAGGTGGCGTACATCCCGGGCAGGCAGTCCGGCACGGTCGAGGTCGGCGAGGAGATCCAGGGCATCATCGACGCCCTCGACCCCCGCCCGGCGGTCGTCTACAACGCGCGCTACGACGTCCTGGCGGCCAACGCCGCGTATCTCGATCTCTTCACCGTGCCCGAGACGGCGCGGACCGGTACCCGGAACGTGCTGTGGGCGCTGTTCACGGCGTCCGAGGAGGACTGCCCGGTCGTCCACCGCCTACGGGAGCTGCCCCTCATGGTGGCGACCCTGCGCAGCGCCTACGGACACCATGCGGGCGAGCCCGCCTGGGAGCGGTTCGTCGAGGAACTGTCGGCGGCCAGCCCGTACTTCGCCCAGCTGTGGCGCAGCGGGGACGTCACCCTGCCGGGGCCTCGGGTGAAGACCTTCCGGCACCGGGCGACAGCCGTCGAGATGCGGATGACGTCGGTCTCCCTGTCCGTCAACGGGCTGCCGGAGAGCCGGATCGTCGTGTACACGCCTGCCGACGAGGAGAGCGCCCACCAGCTGACGACGTTGCGCACGTACCGGAGGGCAGCCGGCCGGAGTGGGGGAACAAGCAAGGATCCCGCCCCCTGACGGGGACGGGATCCTGATTGTGGAGCTAAGGAGAATTGAACTCCTGACCTCCTGCATGCCATGCAGGCGCTCTACCAACTGAGCTATAGCCCCGCTGTTCGCTGTGTTTCCCGGCGTTTCCGCGCTGCGAACAAGAAGAACTTTAGCCTGTGACCAGCCGGAAAGTGAAATCCGGCCGGTGCCGCCCGGAGGCGGCCTGTGGCCACCGGCCGGTCACCCGGTCAGGCGTCGTCGCCGAGCACCGGTTCGGGCAGTGTGCCGGCGTTGTGCTCCAGCAGGCGCCAGCCGCGGGCGCCCTCGCCCAGGACCGACCAGCAGCAGTTGGAGAGTCCGCCGAGCCCTTCCCAGTGGTGCGCTTCCAGGCCCAGCAGCCGGCCGATGGTGGTCCGGATGGTGCCGCCGTGGCTGACGACGACGAGCGTGCCGGCGTCGGGCAGCTTGTCGGCGTGCGCGAGCACGACGGGGGCCGCCCTGTCGGCGACCTCGGTCTCCAGCTCACCGCCGCCGCGCCGTACGGGCTCGCCGCGCTTCCACGCGGCGTACTGCTCCCCGTACAGCCCCACGATCTCCTCGTGGGTGAGACCCTGCCAGGCGCCCGCGTAGGTCTCCCGCAGGCCCGGGTCGTGCGCGATGCCGAGTCCGGTGATCGCGGCGAGCTCGGCCGCCGTGGCCGCGGCCCGGCGCAGGTCGGACGCGACGATCGCGTCCGGCTTCAGCGAGGCGAGCAGCCGGGCGGCCCGGCGGGCCTGCCCGACGCCGGCGTCGGTGAGCTCGATGTCGGTGGAGCCCTGGAACCGGCGTTCCAGGTTCCACGCGGTCTGGCCGTGTCGCCAGAGGACGATCCTGCGGCCCCTGCCGCTTCCGCTGCCGTTCAGCTCTGGTCACCTTCCGTGCCGCCGGTGAGCTGTGCGTGCTCCTCGGCCTTGCCACGGGTCTTCACGGCGTCCTCGGGAAGGGGGATCTCGGGGCAGTCCTTCCACAGGCGCTCCAGCGCGTAGAAGACGCGCTCCTCGCTGTGCTGGACGTGGATGACGATGTCGACGTAGTCGAGGAGGATCCAGCGGGCGTCGCGGTCGCCCTCGCGGCGGACCGGCTTGGCGCCGAGCTCCTTCTGGAGCCGCTCCTCGATCTCGTCGACGATCGACTTGACCTGGCGGTCGTTGGGGGCCGAGGCCAGCAGGAAGGCGTCGGTGATCGACAGCACGTCGCTGACGTCGTACGCGATGATGTCGTGCGCGAGCCGGTCGGCGGCCGCCTGAGCGGCGGCGTTGATGAGCTCGATGGAGCGGTCCGTGGCGGTCACATGCAGGCTTTCGTCGGCGGTCAGATCAACCTCTAGGGTCTCACGGACCGCCGACAGCCCACGCAGTCATCGTGCGGAGATCACTTCGGCAGTCGCCCCACAGCCGCCCTGAGCAGCCACGGGACCACCCACGACCAGGCCGGGAAGGGGCCGGGAACGGGCCGGGAACCGCCCCGGAAAGGGGCCGGGGGTGGTCCGTGAAAGGCTCCGGGGCGGCCCCGGAACCGTCCCGGAGCCGCCCCTGGACCGGGCCGGTGACCGGCCGGGCCCGCCGCCCGTCTACTTGATCTCGTAGTCCTGGCCGATGACGACGGACACATCCGCGTTGCCGGCCGGCTCGCCCTTCTTCGCCGCGCTCGCCGGCAGCCCGAGGGTCGCGGCGACCTCGGTCGCCTTCTTCTTGTCCGCCGCGTCCTTGTAGACGACCTCGGAGGAGGCCTCCGTCCCGGACTTCCCGCCGTCGACGAAGGTGAAGCCGCCGTTGACCAGCTTGATCCGGGCGGACTCCGTACCGCCGTCGTCGCCCGTGGCGTTCTTCACGCCGACCCGGACCGCCGCGTCCGCGGCCGGCGCCTTGAACGCACCGCCCAGGATGTCCTTGACGACGCTCTTCGTGGCAGCGTCGGTGAGGGTGCCGTCCTCCTGGACCGGCAGCAGCGCGGTCTTGTAGTCGCCGAGCTTGGCGTGCTCCGCGAGCTTGGCCAGGGAGGCGCCCAGATCCTGCTCGGGCAGGGACGGGTCGAGGATCTGGGCCAGCGTCTGGACGGTGACCGTGGCGGCCTTCGGGTCGTCGGAGATCTTCCTCAGCACTCCGCGCATGACCTGCCCGAACCGCATCAGCTGCTTGGCCTCGGCCTCCTCGGAACCGCGGTACGTGGCGTAGGCGACGGCCATCGGGCCGCTGAGCGTCTGCGCCGCGCCCTTCTTCACCAGGGGCGAGGTCCCCTTCTTGGCGCCGGGAACGTCGGTGTCGGTGTCGACCTCGATGTTGCCGACCAGGTCGACGAGGTTCTCCAGATACGGGGTGTCCAGCCGCCACGTGCCGCTGATGTCGGTACCGAGCAGGGCGTCGATGGACTCGCGGGTGCCGGAGGTCCCGTCGTCGTCGACCGACTTGCCGAGCGTGGTGGTGACGCCGTCCTCGTCGGAGACGGCCAGCGAGTTGGGCAGCAGGACCGTGGTGCCCTGCTTGGTGGTGACGTTGTCGACGAGCAGGGCCGTGGAGGTGCCCCCGCCCTTGGTGTTGTGGAGGTGGACCACGATGACGTCCCGCTGCTGGGGGCCGGTCGCCGTGGTCTTCTTCTTCTCCGAGGAGGAGAAGCCCGGAAGCTTGTCCGCCGACCACAGATAGCCGACGCCGCCGACCACGACGAGGGCGGCCACGACGATCAGCGCGACCATCCGGTTGTGACCGCGACGGCGTGCCTCCTCGCGCCGTTCACTGCGGCTCTCGGTGAACTTCAGCCAGTCGATGACGTCTTCGGAGTCCTCGTCGGGCTCCTCGATGAAGGAGAACTGCTCCGTGCGGTAGTCGCGGTCGCCCCGGCGCGGCCCCGGGACCGCCGGCTCCGGCTCCGCCGCGGGCTGCGGCGCGGGGGCGCGCTGCTGCGGAGGTGCCGCGGGCTCGGAGGCCGGGGCCTCGGGCGCCGCGGCCTGCTGCGGGATGCTCCACTGCTGCGTGGTGTCGACCGCGGCGGGCTGCTGGCCCGTGTCGTAGCCGTAGCCGTAGCCGCCGTCGTAGCCGTAACCCTGCTGCGGGTGCTGCTGTTGCTGCGGGGCGGCGTAGGGGTCGTACTGCTGCGGGGGCGCGACGGGCTGCTGTTGCTGTTGCTGTTGTTGTGGCTGCTGCTGGGCGTACGGGTCGTAGCCGTACGTCTGACCGGTCTGCGGCGCCTGCTGCGCGTACGGGTCGTACTGCTGCTGTCCGGTCTGCTCTCCAGGCTGCTGGTACACCGGCTGCCCGTACTCGTCGTAGCCGATGATCTGCGGCTGCTGGTAGTACGGGTCGTACGGATTCTGTCGGTCGTTCACCGGTGCCCCTCTCCGTGGCTCATTCGCCGCGGTACAGCTGGCGCTTGTCGATGTAGCGGACCACACCGTCCGGCACCAGGTACCAGACCGGGTCCCCCTGGGCGACCCTCCCACGGCAGTCCGTGGAGGAGATAGCCAGTGCGGGGACCTCCACGAGGGAGACGCCACCCTTCGGCAGCCCGTCGTCCGTGAGCAGGTGCCCCGGGCGCGTCACACCGATGAAGTGGGACAGCGAGAAGAGCTCGGCGGCATCCCGCCAGGTGAGGATCTGGGAGAGGGCGTCGGCGCCGGTGATGAAGAAGAGGTCCGCGTCGCCGTGGACCGCGCGCAGGTCCCGCAGGGTGTCGATCGTGTACGTGGGGCCCTTGCGGTCGATGTCGCTCCGGCTGACCGAGAACTGCGGGTTGGACGCCGTCGCGATCACGGTCATCAGATAACGGTCCTCGGCCGGGGAGACCTCCTTGTGGCTCTTCTGCCACGGCTGCCCGGTCGGAACGAAGATCACCTCGTCGAGGTGGAACTGGGCGGCCACTTCACTGGCCGCCACCAGGTGTCCATGATGAATCGGGTCAAACGTCCCGCCCATCACGCCGAGTCGGCGCTTTCTGCGGCCGGTAGGCACTTCCTGCTCTCCCATGCGTGCAGAGCCTACTGGCACAGCTGTACGCCTCGGCCTCAGCGGTCGCGGTTGAAGCGCGTGGTGATCCACAGCAGGAGGAGAAGCACGACGAAGGCGCCGCCACCGGTGAGGAGCGGGCTGAGACTGTCGTGGTTGCCACCGTGCTCGCCCTCGGCGGCGACGGTGACCAGCTGGTGTGCGGTGCTCGTGAGGCTCATCTTCGGCAGGACCTATCGATCGGGAGTCGGAGGGAAGACGTCGCGGACATCGTATGCGGGTGCCCCGGGCACGCTCACGCCGACTCAGTCGTTGTTGTCGTCGTTGCGGTATCCGCGCAGCAGGAACCAGGCGAGCAGGGCCGCTCCGACGAGCGAGGCGATCAGCACGACGCGGATCGTGTTGCCCGGCCCCTGATCCCCGGATGCGGCGGCGAACAGAGCAACGGTGTGCGGCATGTCGGGCGTCTCCTCAGTTGTCCACAGCCCCCCGCACACCGTAGCCCCAGCACCTACGCTGGGTTCTGTCAGGGGGCGAGCGAGGTTTCGTGCGAACAGGGGGCCCATTCATGACCGACGGCAGCCACGAGAGCCATGGCCAGGTGCCGAGCAGACAGCGCAGGCGTTTCCCGGGTATCTCCTCCCGGGCGTACGAACACCCGGCCGACCGCTCGGCCCTGGTGGCGCTGCGCAAGCTGAGCGGCTTCGACACCGTGTTCAAGGCGCTGAGCGGACTGCTGCCGGAGCGCAGTCTGCGACTGCTCTTCCTGTCGGACTCCGTCCGGGTGAGCGACGCGCAGTTCAGCCATCTCAACGACATGCTGCGGGACGCCTGTTACATCCTGGACCTGGAGAAGGTCCCCCCGATGTACGTCAGCCAGGACCCGCGGCCCAACGCCATGTGCATCGGGCTGGACGAGCCGATCATCGTGGTGACGACGGGCCTGGTGGAACTGCTCGACGAGGAGGAGATGCGGGCGGTCGTCGGGCACGAGGTGGGGCACGCCCTTTCCGGCCACGCCGTGTACCGCACGATCCTGCTCTTCCTCACCAACCTCGCCCTCAAGGTGGCCTGGATCCCCCTCGGCAACGTCGCGATCATGGCGATCGTCACCGCGCTGCGCGAGTGGTTCCGCAAGTCCGAGCTGTCCGCCGACCGGGCCGGGCTGCTGGTCGGCCAGGACCTGCGGGCCTCGATGCGCGGGCTGATGAAGATCGCCGGCGGCAACCACCTCCACGAGATGAACGTGGACGCCTTCCTCGCCCAGGCCGACGAGTACGAGAAGGCCGGTGACCTGCGCGATTCCGTCCTCAAGATCGTGAACGTGCTCCCCCGTTCGCACCCGTTCACCACGGTGCGCGCCGCCGAGCTGAAGGAGTGGGCCGAGACCCGCGACCACCAGCGGATCATGGACGGCCACTATCCGCGTCGGGACGAGGACAAGGACACCTCGGTGACGGACGCCTTCAAGGAGTCCGCCTCGCACTACGCCGATTCGGTGCGCACCAGCAAGGACCCGCTGATGAAGCTGGTCGGCGACATAGCGGGCGGGGCCGGCGACCTGGGCGGCAAGCTCCGCGACAAGTTCACCGGCGCGTCCGGCGGCGGCGCCAAGGGGAGCGGGGCGGCCAAGGGCGACGCTACGGGCGGCTCGGAGCAGTCCCGGAGGCCTGAGGACCCTGAGGGGCCGCCTGCTCCGGGGACGGCGGGGAGCTGACCTCCAGGGTCCCGCACAGTGACGCGCTGGGCCGGCCCGGCGCGTACGGGTCGGTGCCCGCCGGGCCGCGGACGACGGCCCGCCTGCCGGCGAGGAGCGGCCGCAGGGCACCGGTGGTGTCCGACGGGCAGGCCTGGGGCCCGGCCTGGACGTAGCTGGTCTGCACCTCCAGCCGGTGCAGCCGCAGATCGTCCCGGTCGAACCGGAAGCGCATCTCCCGCCGCACGGTGAACAGCGAGGCGCTGCCCGTCCGCCGGGGGCCCGGCGCAGCCGGGCGCAGTACATAGGCGAAGGTGTGGTCCGACACCACCTCCAGGGTGTCGGACCCGGCCTCGGCGTACCGCAGGGTGCCCCGGACCCGGACCTCCGGATCGGGAACGGCCTCGGCCGGGTCGAACCGCACCAGCCAGCCGGTCGCCGCGTGCCGGCCGTCGTCGTGCGGCTCGTTCATGCTCCGCTCGAACTGGTCCATCTGGTCCGGGTCGAGCAGTGACTCCACGGGGCGCACCGCCGTCCCGCCGATGACGTCGAGGTCGAGCGAGGAGGCCACCAGATAGTCCTTGGCCGTGGCCAGGGCGGTGAACACCTGATTCTCGGAGAAGTTGTCCGTCCGCCGGGTCACCGGGAGGCTGATGCCTGCGGCCCCCTTCGGGAACGAGGCGGCGGGGCTGCTCGCGAAGAGGCCCTCCGGGGTGCCGCCGGGCACGACTCCGCGCGGCGCCAGCGGGACGACGGTCATCCGCAGCGGCTCCGTACGTCTGGCGACAGGGCTCTGGTAGGGGTGGCGGAAGCCCATGAAGACGGCGGTGCCGAAGGCCAGGGCGATCAGGACGACCAGGGCGAGTGCGGCCCGTGAGCCGTTGCGGACGGCACGGCCGGGCAGGCTCCGGACAGCGCGGGCGTGCTCCCCCATACGCTCCTGGGCGGAGAACTCCTGCAGCCGGGCAGCCCGGACGAAGGACTCGTCGAAGACGAGTGAGCGGTACTCGTCCTCGCTGCCGCTCGCACCGTTCTCCGACGGGCCTTCGGGTGGATCTCCGCGGTCTGCCATGACTTCTCCCGACTCCACGCCCCCGACCGGGGCCGAAACGGTGCGCCCCTTCCGGCCGAAGAACTCCGGACAGGGTGTGCCCGGCACGCGTGGGCATGCGCGGACAAGTGAGAAGCCCCCTCTTCGAACGGTGAGGGGTCATATCTTCAGAGTAGGTCGATTGCGACAGAGGTAAACGCGGTGACGGGCGGGAACTGCCGCGGGGTTCCCCCGGTCGGGTGGAGCGGGCCGGGGGGCGTCAGCGGCCTGCCCGTGCGGAGGACGGCGAAGGCGCTGACCGCCCGGGCCGGTGGCGACGCGCCTGGCCCCCGGGCCGGTGCCCGGGGTGCCGGGGCGGAGTCAGGGGGTGTGGGGGACGGCGGAGACCACCGGACGGAAGTAGCCGTCCGCGGCGGACGGGGCGGCAGTCGGCCCCGGTGCGCTGTCCACGCCGCTCGTGGCCGGGGGCGGGACCTGGTCCTGCTGGTCACTCGAGGTGTTGCGGTAGACGGCGCTGAAGGCCAGCGCGACCATCCCGACCCCCATCAGGACCGCCAGCAGCCAGGCCACCGGCCGGTGCCAGCGGGCGGCGCCCCGGTAGGGCCGCAGGGCACCTCCGTGACGCCCGTAGGGGCCGCCGACGTAGTAGTCGTCGTCCGGGTCCAGCGGGTCGCCGTAGCCGCCTCCGGGGCCGTGTGCGCCCGGCCCGTAGCCGTCGTCGTAGAGGTCGTCGTCCAGCGGCCCGCCGCCGGTCCGGGCCCGGAAGGCATCGGCCTCGGCGCGCGCCTCGGCAGCGGCCAACAGCCGTTCGACGGCGGTCGGTTCGTGGAACTCGGCCGCCCGTACGAAATCCTCGTCGAACACCACGGAGGCGAAGTCCTCGTCCGCGCCCCCGCGGTCGTCGTCGGGCTCCCAGCCGTTCGGGAACGGCCTGCCCCCCACGTCGTCCGGCACAGCTTCAGCCTAGACCCGCTGGGTGCTTTTGGGCAGGGAGACGGCACATTCGCCGCACCGCGCGGTCACCTCACGTGGCCGTCGCCGGTCACGATGTACTTCGTGGACGTCAGCTCCGGCAGCCCCATGGGGCCCCTGGCGTGCAGCTTCTGCGTGGAGATGCCGATCTCGGCGCCGAAGCCGAACTGGCCGCCGTCGGTGAAGCGCGTCGAGGCGTTCACGGCCACCGTCGTCGAATCCACCAACTGGGTGAAACGCCGCGCCGCGGCCTGCGAGGTGGTCACGATCGCCTCCGTGTGGCCGGACGACCAGAGCCGGATGTGCGCCACGGCCGCGTCGAGCGACTCCACGACGGCCGCCGCGATGTCGTACGAGAGGTACTCGGTCTCCCAGTCCTCCGTCGTCGCGGCCACCACGGTGGCCTTGGAGCCCTCGGCGTACTCCATGACCCGCTCGTCACCGTGCACGGTCACACCGGCCTCGGCCAGGGCGTCCAGGGCCCGCGGCAGGAACGCCTCGGCGACGTCCTTGTGGACCAGGAGCGTCTCCGCGGCGTTGCAGACGCTGGGGCGCTGGGCCTTGGAGTTGACCAGGATGGCGACGGCCATGTCCAGGTCGGTCTGCGCGTCCACGTACACGTGGCAGTTGCCGGTGCCGGTCTCGATCACCGGGACGGTGGACTCCTCGACGACGGTACGGATCAGCGAGGCGCCGCCGCGCGGGATGAGCACGTCGACCAGGCCGCGCGCCCGCATGAGCTCGCGTACGGAGTCACGGTTCTCGCCCGGCACCAGCTGCACCGCGTCGGCCGGCAGCCCGGAGCCGCCGACCGCGTCACGCAGCACCCGGACGAGTGCGCTGTTGGAGGCGTGGGCGGAGGACGAACCGCGCAGCAGCACGGCGTTGCCCGACTTCAGGCAGAGGGCCGCGGCGTCCACCGTCACGTTGGGCCGGGCCTCGTAGATGATCCCGACGACGCCGAGGGGCACCCGGACCTGGCGCAGATCGATGCCGTTGGGCAGGGTCGAACCGCGCACCACCTCGCCGACCGGGTCGGGCAGCGCCGCCACGTCCCGCACATCGGCCGCGATGGCCCGGATCCGCTCGGGGGTGAGGGTGAGCCGGTCGACGACCGACTCGCTGGTCCCGGCCTCCCGGGCGCGCGCCACGTCCTCGGCGTTGGCCGCGAGGATGTCGCTGGTCCGCACCTCGAGCGCGTCCGCGATCGCCAGCAGCGCGTCGTCCTTCGCCGCGCGCGGAAGTGGCGCGATATCGGCGGCCGCGGAGCGGGCCCGGTAGGCGGCCTGGGCGACCGGGGACATGTTGTCGTACGGCGAAAGCGTGGTCATGCCCGCAGGGTAATGCTCCCGCTGCGGGCATTCGTCACGTATCCCGTGATGCGAGACGGCTGCCCGGGCGGCGGCCGGGGTCAGTACGGGTGCACGCCGACCGGGGCGGCCGGCGGCGGCCCGTATCCCTCGGCGACGCGCTGGTGGTAGGTCTCGCGGTCGATGACCTCCAGGCCGACGATCTCCCAGGGCGGCAGCCCCGCGCTGGAGCGGTGCTCGCCCCACAGGCGCAGCGCCACCGCCGCCGCGTCGTGCAGGTCACGGGCCTCTTCCCAGTAGCGGATCTCCGCGTGGTCGTTGGCGTACCGGCTGGTCAGCAGGAAGGGGTGGTCGTGCGCGAGCTGTTCCAGGCCGCGTCTGACCTCCTTCAGCGGAATCTCGGCACCGGAGACGCAGAGCGTGATGTGCCACAGCTTCGACTGCGTGCGGCCGTGGCCGGCCGCCGTCGGTTCCGGCCCGGTGGGCCGTTCCTCCCTCCGGTCCGCGGACCTGCTCCCGTCGAAGCCGGTCCCTGCTCCGACGCTGGTCAGGGCGCGGCCACCCGTCCCTCGGGGCGGCGCCCCCGGGCGCGCTCGTCTCACCGGCGGCCTCCCTGTGAATGCGTTGCTGTGCTGTACCCCGCAGTGTCCCTGCTACAAAGTGGACCAGCCCGCGGCCCGGCGTGGGGCGGTTTTCGTGAAGGTCTGCGCCCGGAGGCTGGACTTTCAGCCGTTTCGGGAGCTGGTCAGGTGTGCAGAACGACGAGATCGTCCCTGTGTACGACCTCGCGTTCGTAGGCGGGGCCGAGTTCCCTGGCCAGGTCGCGGGTGGAGCGGCCGAGGAGCTGCGGGATCTCCTTCGCGTCGAAGCTGACCAGGCCCCGGGCGACCGGCCGGCCCCGCAGATCCCGCAGTTCCACCGGGTCGCCCGCGGTGAACTCGCCCTCGACCGCGGCGATCCCGGCCGGCAGCAGCGAGCTGTGGCGTTCGACGACCGCCTGCACGGCCCCGTCGTCCAGGGTCAGCGAACCCTGCGGGGTGGAGGCGTGGGCGAGCCACAGGAGCCGGTCCGTCGAGCGGCGTCCGGTGCGGTGGAAGTAGGTGCCCGTGTCGCGGCCCGCGAGCGCGTCGGCCGCGTGGCTCGCCGAGGTCAGGACGACCGGGACTCCGGCCGCGGTGGCGATCCGGGCCGCCTCGACCTTGGTGACCATGCCGCCGGTCCCGACGCCCGCCTTGCCGGCGCTGCCGATGCTGACCCCGGCCAGGTCGGCGGGGCCGGTGATCTCCGCGATGCGGGTGGTGCCCGGGATGCTCGGGTCGCCGTCGTAGAGGCCGTCCACGTCCGAGAGCAGGATCAGCAGATCGGCGCGGACCAGGTGGGCGACGAGCGCGGCGAGCCGGTCGTTGTCGCCGAAGCGGATCTCGTCGGTGGCGACGGTGTCGTTCTCGTTGACGATCGGCAGCGCGCCCATGTCCAGGAGCTGGTCAAGGGTCCGGTAGGCGTTGCGGTAGTGGGCGCGGCGGCTGGTGTCGTTGCTGGTGAGCAGGACCTGGCCGACGCGGACGCCGTAGCGGGCGAAGGAGGCGGTGTAGCGGGCGACGAGCAGCCCCTGGCCCACGCTGGCCGCGGCCTGCTGCCTGGCCAGGTCCTTGGGCCTGCGGTGCAGTCCGAGCGGGGCGAGTCCGGCCGCGATGGCGCCGCTGGAGACGAGGACGACCTCCCGCTCGCCGCCGCTGCGCACCTTGGCGAGCACGTCGACGAGTGCGTCGACCCGGTCGGCGTCGAGGCCTCCGGCGGCGGTGGTGAGGGAGGAGGATCCGACCTTGACCACGATCCTGCGGGCCTCCGTGACGCCCTGCCTGGCCCCTGACACGTGTATCCCCCATGGCTCGCCTCGCTGGACCTCGCAATCTACGCGAGCACGCGGAACCGCGCCTTCGCGTTCCGCACCGTGGTCCCTGGTTCGTCCCGGTCCGTACCGTTCCGTATCCGTTCCGCACCGCTCCTCGTTGCAGGGGGTGTCGACCCACGACGAAGAATCCCGGCGAACGCAGGAAGAGAACGTGATCGCATGCGCCAGCTCTCCATCCCCGGGGCCTGGGTGCACGAGCCCGAGGTCATCCCCGACAGCCGCGGCAGTTTCCACGAGTGGTTCAGGGCCTCGGATCTCGGGGAGGCGGCGGGGCATCCGCTGGGGCTCGCGCAGGCCAACTTCTCCGTCTCGCGCCGGGGCACGCTGCGTGGCATCCACTTCGCCGACGTGCCGCCGGGCCAGGCGAAGTACGTGAAGTGCGTGCGGGGCGCCGTGCTCGACGTGATCGTGGACGTCCGGGCGGGTTCGCCCACGTACCGGCGGTGGGAGGGCGTGCGCCTTGACGACACCGATCACCGGGCGGTCTACCTCGCCGAGGGGCTCGGCCACGCCTTCATGGCGCTGACCGACGACGCGTGCGTCGTCTATCTCTGCTCCGAGGGCTACGCGCCCGGGCGCGAGCGCGGCATCGATCCGCTCGACGCCGAGCTGGGCATCGAGTGGCCGGCCGGCATCGCGCCGCTCATGTCGGAGAAGGACGCCTCGGCGCCGTCGCTGGCGGGGGCCGAGGAGCGGGGACTGCTTCCGTCGTACGGGGAGTGCGAGGCGTACTACGCGCGGCTGCGGGCGGCCGTCCGGCCGGTTCCCGGGGTACGGACGGCCGAACCGGCCCCGGGCGCCGCCCTGTCGCAGGCCGCCCTGCCGCCTCTCAGCCCGGCCGCCCGCTGACCAGCGGGCGTTCCGCGGCGAGCAGCGCCGGGAACGCCTCCTCCAGCGCGGTGCGCCAGTCGCGGAGGGGAGCGATCCCGGCCGCCGCGAACCGGTCGTGCGCGAGCACGCTGAACGCGGGCCGGGGAGCCGGACGGGCGAAGGCGCCGCTGGTGGTGGGCCGGACCCGGGCGGGGTCGGCGCCGAGCAGCCGGAAGATCTCCCGGGTCAGGCCGAACCAGGTGGTCGCGCCGCCGCTGGTGCCGTGGTAGACGCCCGCGGGGGCGGTGCCGTCGAGCGCGGCCTGCCCGAGCCGGACCAGCTGCCCGGCGAGGTCGACGGTCCAGGTGGGCTGCCCGCGCTGGTCGTCCACCACGTCGAGGGTGTCCTTGACGCCCTCCAGTCTGATCATCGTGCGGACGAAGTTGGCGCCGCCCGCGCCGTAGAGCCAGGCGGTGCGGACGACGTAGCCGGTCTCGGGAAGGGTCTCCAGCACGGCGCGTTCGCCGGCCAGTTTGGTGCGGCCGTAGGCGCTGCGCGGGCCGGTGGGGGCGTCCTCGGCGTACGGCCGGTCGCCGTCCCCCGCGAACACGTAGTCGGTGGAGACGTGGAGCAGGACGGCGCCGTGTTCGCGGCAGGCCGCGGCGAGGACCGCGGGGCCGGTGCCGTTGACCCGCAGCGCGGCGTCCTCCTGGCTCTCGGCGTCGTCGACGGCGGTCCAGGCCGCGCAGTTGACCACGACGGCGGGGCGGTGGGCGGTGAACGCGTCGCGGACGCGGGCGGGGTCGGCGATGTCCAGGGCCGTGCGGTCCGCGGCGACGGCGGTGACGTCCTCGTGGGCCAGGGCGGTCATGAGGTCCTGTCCGAGCATTCCGGCGGCCCCGGTGACCAGCCAGACCGGGCTCACAGGGCGGCCCTCTCCTTGAGCGGCTCCCACCAGGCGCGGTTCTCGCGGTACCACCGCACGGTTTCGGCCAGGCCGGTGCGGAGGTCCTTGCGGGGCGCGTAGCCGAGCTCCTCGCGGATCCGGGTGCAGTCGACGGAGTAGCGCCGGTCGTGGCCCTTGCGGTCCTCCACGTGGACGACGTGCGTGTCCCAGTCGGCGCCGCAGGCCTGGAGGAGCAGCCGCGTGAGCTCCTTGTTGGAGAGCTCGGTGCCGCCGCCGATGTTGTAGACCTCGCCCGCTCGGCCCCCGGTGCGGACGAGTTCGATGCCCTGGACGTGGTCGTCGATGTGCAGCCAGTCGCGCACGTGGGCGCCGTCGCCGTACAGCGGGACCGGCCGGCCCTCCAGCAGGTTGGTGACGAAGAGCGGGATGACCTTCTCGGGGAAGTGGTGGTGCCCGTAGTTGTTGGAGCAGCGGGTCACCCGGACGTCGAGTCCGTGGGTGCGGTGGTAGGAGAGCGCGATCAGGTCGCTGGACGCCTTGGAGGCGGAGTACGGGGAGGTCGGCGCGAGCGGTTCGCTCTCGGTCCAGGAGCCCTCGTCGATCGATCCGTAGACCTCGTCGGTGGAGATGTGCACGAAGGTGCGGACACCCGCCAGGTGCGCGGCGTGGACGAGGGTGTGGGTGCCCACGACGTTGGTGCGGACGAACTCGGCGCCGCCGTCGATGGAGCGGTCGACATGCGATTCGGCGGCGAAGTGCACCACCTGCTCGTGCCCGGCCATGAGGCGGCCGACCAGCTCCGCGTCACAGATGTCGCCCCGCACGAACGAGAACCCGGGGTGGTCGCGCACCTCGTCGAGGTTGGCCGGATTGCCCGCGTAGGTGAGCTTGTCGAGCACGGTGACCGCGACGTCGCCGGGGCCCTCCGGGCCCAGCAGCGTACGGACGTAGTGGGAACCGATGAAACCGGCGCCGCCGGTCACCAGGATGCGGGTCGTCATGAGGAGATCTGCACCTTGCTGTGGTCGCCGA
This sequence comes from Streptomyces sp. NPDC005803, assembly GCF_040630435.1. Classification (NCBI taxonomy): domain Bacteria; kingdom Bacillati; phylum Actinomycetota; class Actinomycetes; order Kitasatosporales; family Streptomycetaceae; genus Streptomyces; species Streptomyces sp. NPDC005803. The sequence continues at coordinate 235,090 of NZ_JBEXXO010000005.1, forward strand.
GGACGAGTCGGTGGGCGGACGGGCTGCGGGGCGCGGGGGTCACCTCGACCTCGTGGCCGATGAGGGAGGCCTCGACGCGGCGGACGCCGTCGATCGAGGCGCCGCGCAGGACGATGGAGTACTCGATCTCGCTGTCCTCGATCCGGCAGTCGTGGGCGACCGAGGTGAACGGCCCGACGTAGGCGTCGCTGATCACCGAGCGGGCGCCGATGACGGCGGGGCCGACGATCCGGCTGCGGGTGACGCGGGCGCCCGGCTCGATCCGGACCCGGCCGATGATCTCGCTCTCGTCGTCGACGTGGGCGCCCTGGGTGCACGGTTCGACGGTCTCCAGCACGGTGCGGTTGACCTCCAGCATGTCGGTGACGTTGCCGGTGTCCTTCCAGTAGCCGCGGATCGTGGTGGAGCGGACGTCGCGTTCCTGGTCGATCAGCCACTGGATGGCGTGGGTGATCTCCAGCTCGCCGCGCCAGGACGGACGGATGGAGCGGACGGCCTCGTGGATGACCCGCGTGAAGAGGTAGACGCCGACGAGCGCCAGATCGCTCTTGGGCTCCTTCGGCTTCTCCTCCAGCGCCACGACCCTGCCGTCCCCGTCGAGTTCGGCGACGCCGAACGAGGTGGGGTCGGGCACCTGGGTCAGCAGGATCTGGGCGTCGGGCCGGTCCGCGCAGAACCCCTCGACCAGGCCCGCGATGCCGCCGACGATGAAGTTGTCGCCGAGGTACATGACGAAGTCGTCGTCGCCGAGGAAGCGCTGGGCGATCAGGACGGCGTGCGCGAGGCCGAGCGGCTCGGCCTGCGGGATGTACGTGACGTCGATGCCGAACCGGGAGCCGTCGCCGACCGCCGCGCGGATCTCCTCCTCGGTGTCTCCCACGATGATGCCGACCTCGGTGATGCCGGCTTCCGCGATGGCTTCGAGTCCGTAGAACAGCACCGGTTTGTTCGCCACCGGGACCAGCTGTTTGGCCGAGGTATGGGTAATGGGACGAAGCCGGGTGCCTGCCCCGCCGGAAAGTACGAGAGCCTTCACAGTTCTGCCCCACGATGAGTCGGCGGTCCTGTCGCAGCTGCGACCTACCGGCTGACCTTAGTCAGATCCGGCCTGTCATCCGCGGTAAAACAGCACCGCCGACCCTCTTACCGACTCATCCGGAGGAAAAGCGGCAGCCTCCCGTAACCATTCGACTGCATTTCGCACCCGCCGGTGTGCGAAAACCACCACCGGCATGCACGCTGTCGAACCCGGTGTCGAATTCCACGTATTACGTACGCACCTCGGCCTGCGCCCGTCCGGTCACCCGGCGACCCGGAACCTACGGATGGCGGAGGCGCCAGCCCTGCCAGGCGGACTCGATCATCTCGTCGACGCCGAACCGGGCCGTCCAGCCCAGCTCCGCCCGGATCCGGTCCGCGCCCGCGACCACGCGTGCCGGGTCTCCGGCGCGGCGGGCGGTCACCTCGGGGGCGATGTCCTCGTGGCCGGTCGCCTTGAGGATGCGGTCGACCATCTCGCGCACCGAGCTGCCCTCGCCGCGGCCGATGTTCAGGGTGAGGTCCGTGCCGGCCTCGGCCGCCTCCAGGCGGCGTGCTGCCGCGAGGTGGGCGGAGGCGATGTCCTCCACGTGGATGTAGTCACGGATGCAGGTGCCGTCGGGCGTCGCGTAGTCGTCACCGAAGATCCGCGGGCCCTCGCCGGCCTCGAGGCGCTCGAAGACCATCGGGATGAGGTTGAACACCCCGGCGTCGGCGAGCTCGGGCGAGGCCGCGCCGGCGACGTTGAAGTAGCGCAGGGAGGCGCAGCGCAGTCCGTGGGCCCGGGCGGCGGCGTGGATCAGCCATTCGCCGACGAGCTTGGTCTCCCCGTACGGGCTCATCGGCGCGCAGGGGGTGTCCTCCGTGACGAGGTCGACGTCGGGCATGCCGTAGACGGCGGCCGACGAGGAGAACACCAGCCGGTCGACTCCCGCCGCGACCATGCTCTCCAGCAGGACCTCCAGACCGGTCACGTTCTCCCGGTAGTAGTAGAGGGGGCGCTCGACGGACTCACCGACCTGCTTCTTGCCTGCGACATGCACCACACCCGTCACGGTGTGGTCACGGATCGCGGCGTCGAGGGCTTGGCGGTCCAGCACGCTGCCGGTGACCAGGGGCACGCCGTCGGGCACACTCCCGGCGTCCCCGGTGGAGAGGTCGTCGTACACGACCACCCGCAGGCCGCCGGCGAGCATCGCCCGCACGACGTGCGCACCTATGTATCCGGCCCCACCCGTAACCATCCAGGTCATTCTGTGCGTCTCTCCCTCGGTGCGTGGTCCTGCGGTCAGGGTCACCCTACGTGTACGGGAAAAATCGAATCAGACAAATAGGGCTCATCCGTATTATCGTGCGATATGAAGCTGTGTGCGGGTGGCGTCCGGGGAACACCACGGGTGCGGGCGGACAGCCCCGGATGAAGCCGGTGCAAACACAAGGCCACGGGGGGCGGATGTCAATCAATTACGCTGTTCAGGTGCTCAGGCGCTCCCCCATGATTCCGCGGTGCGAATCGGCGCCCCGCACGGACCCTGCAGACAGCTCTCTGGACTGGTGAAGGATGCCTCGACTGACACTCATCGTGCCTGCGTACAACGTGCAGGGGTATGTTCGGGAGTGCCTCGACTCCGTACTGCAGCAGGACTTCACCGACTTCGAGGTCGTCGCCGTGGACGACTGCTCGCCGGACGCCTCCGGCGCGATCCTCGACGAGTACGCGGAGCGCGACGCCCGGGTACGGGTGCTCCACCTGAGCGAGAACGTGGGACTGGGCCACGCCCGTAACGCCGGTATCGAACAGGCGACCGGTGACTACCTGCTGTTCCTCGACAGCGACGACACCCTGACGCCCGGCTCGCTGAGCGGCATCGCCGCCCGGCTCGACGCCACGGACGACCCCGACATCCTGATCTACGACTACGCGCGCAGCTACTGGGACGGCCGGCTGCTGCCCAACCAGCGTGCCGCGCTCCTCAGCCGCAGCGAACCCGCGGTCTTCACCCTGGCGGAGCGGCCCGAACTGCTCGACCTGCTGCAGATCGTCTGGAACAAGGCCTACCGCCGCGATTTCGTCGAGGCGCACGGCTTCCGGTTCCCCTCCGGGTACTACGAGGACGCCCCCTGGACGTACACGTCCATGGTCTCGGCCCGGAGCATCGCGATACTCGACCGCATCTGCGTGCTCTACCGGCAGCGGCGCGAGGGCGGGAACATCCTCCGTACCGTCAGCCGCAAGCATTTCGATGTATTCGACCAGTACGACCGCGTGTTCACCTATCTGGACGAACACCCGGAATTCGATTCCTGGCGTCCTCCGCTTTTCCGTAAAATGGTCGACCACTATCTCACCGTCATGGAAAAGCCGGGCCGTCTTCCCAAGGACGCGCGGTCGGAATTCTTCCATCGCGCGGCCAAGGACTACAACCGCCGGCTGCCCCAGGGATTCGAGCGTCCGGGTGGCGCCCGCGGCTACAAGTACGCGCTGCTCGGCATGGACTCCTTTCCGGCCCTGACCGGTGTCACCCGGGCGAACCGGGTACGCAACCGGGCCCGGGCGCGCAACAACGAGCGCATCGGCCGGGCCAAGCGTGCCGCGATGCGGATGATCTACCAGTCGCAGCTGCGGCTGCCGGTGGACGAGAACCTCGCGGTCTTCTCCGCCTACTGGAGCCGGGGCTACACGTGCAACCCCGCCGCCATCGACGCCGAACTGGCGCGGCTGGCCCCCCACATCCGCCGGGTCTGGGCGGTGCGCGCGGAACACGTGAGCCAGGTGCCCGAGGGCGTCGAGGTGGCCGTCGTCGGCTCCCGCGAGTACTGGACGGCGCTGGCCCGCGGCAAGTACTTCATCAACAACGTGAACTTCGCCGACTCGCTGGTCAAGCGTCCGGGCCAGATCCACCTGCAGACCCATCACGGCACCCCGCTGAAGACGATGGGCCTCGACCAGGCCAACTACCCGGCCTCCACGAGCATGAAGATGGAGGACCTGCTGCGGCGCTGCGACCGCTGGGACTACAGCCTCTCCTCCAACCGCTTCTCCACCACGGTGTGGGAGCGGGTCTATCCGTGCTCCTACACCTCGCTGGAGACCGGCTACCCGCGCAACGACGTGCTGGTCAACGCCGGGGCCGAAGAGGTCGCGAAGGCCCGTCACGAACTCGGCGCGCCGGACGGCTCCAAGGTCTTCCTGTACATGCCGACCCACCGGGAGTACCAGAAGGAGTTCACGCCGCGGATCGACCTGGCGAAGCTGTCCGAGGAACTCGGCCCCGACGTCACCCTGCTGGTGCGCGGCCACTACTTCTACAAGCCCACGGGCCGGCTCGCCGAGCTCCAGGCCAGCGGCCGGGTCATCGACGTCTCCGCGCACCCGAGCGTGGAACAGCTGTACCTCGCGGCCGACGCCCTCATCACCGACTACTCGTCGGCGATGTTCGACTACGCCAATCTCGACCGGCCGATCGTGATCTTCGCCGACGACTGGGAGACGTACAAGGTCGTCCGGGGCAGCTACTTCGACCTGATGGCCGAGCCCCCCGGGGCCGTCGCCACCACGCAAGCGCGGCTCACGGAGATCCTCCGGTCCGACGAGTGGCGGAGCCAGGAGTCCGCCGCCTTCCGCGCCGCGTTCCGTGAGCGCTACTGCGACTTCGACGACGGCAGGGCTGCGGAGCGCGTCGTGCGCAGAGTCTTCCTGGGCGAGGAGAACCTCCTTCCCGTCGTTCCGCTCGCCGACCGCAAGCCGGCACCCACCCCAGCCCAGGCGCTCGAGCTATTCGAGCGGGTCTGACCCGAAAGGAAACTGCAGCAACTATGGCCCCTCGTCTCAGTGTCATCGTGCCGATCTACAACGTGGAGCGGTATCTGCCTGCCTGTCTGGATTCGCTGGCCGCACAGACCCTCAAGGACCTCGACGTCATCATGGTCGATGACGGGTCCCCCGACAGTTCGGCGGCCATCGCGGCCGAGTACCAGGCGCGTGACCCGCGGTTCCGGCTGATCACCAAGGAGAACGCAGGCCTCGGTGCCGCACGGAACACGGGGCTCGGGCTGCTCGCACCCGAGAGCGAGTTCATCGCCTTCGTCGACAGCGACGACATGATCCCGCCGGACGCCTACCGCCTCATGCTGGCAAGCCTGGACGAGAGCGGTTCGGACTTCGCCACGGGCAACGTGCTGCACATCAACAGCTCCAAGGTGTGGCAGTCCCCCATGCACCGCATCCTGGCCGGCGGCGCCGTGCAGCGGACCCACGTCTCCGTGAACCAGAAGCTCCTGACCGACCGGATCGCCTGCAACAAGGTCTTCCGGCGCTCCTTCTGGGAGAAGCACAAGCTGGTCTTCCCCGAGGGCGTGCTGTACGAGGACACCCCGGTCATCGTCCCCGCCCAGTTCCTGGCCGAGGCCGTCGACATCATGAGCGCGCCGACGTACTACTGGAGGCTGCGCGAGGGGGAGTCCACCCCATCCATCACCCAGCGCCGGGGCGAGCCGAAGGCCGTGCGCGACCGGACGGCCGCGGTGGAGTCCGTCAGCCGCTTCTTCGGCGCGCAGCCCGGCCCCGAGGCGGCGGAGCTGAAGCGGGAGTACGACCGCACGGCCCTCACCGGCGACCTGCGGATCTTCCTGAACGTGCTGCCGGACGCGGACGACGACTTCCGTGCCGAGTTCCTCCGGGTCGTCAACCAGTACCTGGACCAGGTGGACCCGCAGGTCGTCATGGCGCTGCCCGCGGTCCAGCGCGTCAAGTGGCTGCTGGTCCGCAAGCACGCCCTCGACGACCTGGTCGAACTGATGAACTCCGAGCGGCGCGGAGACCGGCTCGAGATCGCGGGCGTCCTGCGCAAGTACGCGCGCTTCTCCGCGCTGGGCAGCAGTTCCCAGCTGATACCCAAGCGTGCGCGACGCATCGACCCGGACCTCACCCCGCGTGCCCCGCTCCAGGAGGTCACCTGGGAGAACGGCAAGCTGCGCCTGCTCGGCCACGCCTGGATCGACCGGATCGACCAGTCGACGAAGCGCAGCGCGGTCAAGGTGCTGGCGCTCAAGAAGAACGGCTCGCGCCGGCGCATGGTCCTGCCGCTGCGCAACGTCTACCGCCCCGAGTGCACGGCGATCTCCTCCCAAAAGCAGTACAACTACGACTGGGCCGGCTGGGAGCTGCTCTTCGATCCGGCCAAGCTCCGCAAGGGCGGGCAGTGGGAGGAAGGCACCTGGCACGTCGGCCTCGGCATCGCCTCCGCGGGCCTCGTCCGCAAGCGCGCCGTGCACACGAGTGGCGCGGGCGCGGCCAACCACGCCCCGTACCACTGGCTGGACGAGAACTTCCGGCTCCTCCCGTCCACCGCCACCGGAGCGCTGAAACTGCGCGTCGAGCGGGTACGCGCCCTGATCACCGATCACCGTGCCGCGGGCGACACCGTGGAGATCGACGGCGAGATCCGTGTGCCCCTGGCCGCGGGCGAGTCGGTCACCCTCGAAGTCTCCAACCGCAAGAGCGGAGAGGTCCTCTCCTATCCCGTCGTCCTGAAGTCCGCGCCGGGCGCACGCACCCCCTTCCAGGCCGTGGTGCCGCTCAGGGACGTCGCTCTGCTGCCGGAGCACCAGGACGTCGTCAGCGAAGGCACCGGCACGGAGGGCGCCAACCCGGCCCTGGCCTCGCGGCGCAACTGGAGCACCGAGCTGGTGGCCACCGCGGCCGACGGCACGGAGCGCCGGTTCGGCACCGTGGTCCGTGACGGACTCGCCGACCGGCAGATCCGGCTTCCCGCGACCCTCGCCCAGCATGCCGAGCGGAACGAACTCGCGCTGATCGCGGGTCACACCGGCTACCTGAAGTTCTCCGGCCGCCCGCTCCAGGGCAAGATCACCGAGGTGCGGTGGGCCGACGGGGAGTACACCATCCGTGGCTCCGCTCCGACCGATGTGACCGGTGCGGTCCTCCTCATCAAGGCCCGTGACTTCTTCGACGAGAAGACCGTTCCGCTGCGGGTGAGCGCGGACGGCACGTTCAGTGCCACGTTCACGCCCTCCGCCATGGCGGGAGCGAACGGTGCGCGGCCGCTGAAGAGCGGGCGGTGGAACTTCTACCTCCGGCCCGAGGGCGGCGGACCCGACATCTCCTTCGTCCTCGACCGGCTCGCCGTCCCGAGCTTCCCGGTCTCCGCGAAGCACGGGGGCCGCGCGTACGACTTCGAGTCGCGCTGGCACGACTTCCCCCAGCTGCACTGCCTTCCGGACCTGGACATCCTGGAGCGGGGACCGTACCGGCAGGAGCGACTGCGCCGGGAGGTGTACGAGGCCGGCCGTAAGGAGCCGCTGCGCGATGCCGTGCTGTACATCAGCTACAACGGCAAGCAGTACTCCGACAGCCCGCGCGCCGTGCACGAGGAACTGATCCGGCGCAACGCGGATGTGCAACACCTGTGGCTGGTCAGGGACGGCCAGGTGGACATCCCGTCCACCGTCGAGAAGGTCCGCTTCTGGGGGACCGAGTGGTACGAGGCACTGGCGCGCTGCCGGTACATCGTGACCAACGCCCACCTGCCGCACTGGATCGAGCGCCGCCCGGGCCAGGTGATCGTGCAGACCTGGCACGGCACCATGCTCAAGAAGATCGGCCTGGACATCGCGGCGCCGAAGTTCAACCCGCAGTACCACACCCAGCTGCAGCAGGAAGCCCGCAGCTGGAACCTGCTGGTGTCGTCCAACCGGTTCAGTACGCCCATCCTCAAGCGAGCCATGGGGTACGACGGTGAGATCGTCGAGACCGGCTATCCGCGCAACGACTACCTCTACGCGCCCGACCGCGAGGAGCGGGCCGCGGAGATCAAGAAGCGGATCGGTCTTCCCGCCGACAAGAAGATCGTGCTGTACGCCCCCACCTGGCGCGACGACCTGGCGCACCGGAGAGGTCAGTTCAAGTTCGAGCTGCGGCTGGACACCGAGGACGCGCAGCAGCGCCTCGGGGACGACCACGTCCTGCTGATCCGTCGTCATTCCAACGTCGTGGACGCCATTCCGCGGGCGGGCAACGGATTCGTGTACGACGTGTCCGAATACCCGGACATCGCCGACCTGTATCTCATCGCCGATGTCATGATCACGGACTACTCGTCCGTGATGTTCGACTACGCGCACCTCAAGCGGCCGATGCTGTTCTTCACGTACGACCTGGAGCACTACCGCGACACCCTGCGGGGCTTCTACTTCGACTTCGAGAACGACGCACCCGGCCCGCTGATCAGCACCTCCGAGGAATTGGTCAGCGCGATCCGCGACATCGACAACGTATCGGCCGAATACGGGGAGCGGTACCAGCGGTTCCAGGAGCTCTTCTGCGATCTGGACGACGGCCACGCGTCGGAACGGCTGGCGGACCGCATGTTCTCCATGGCGAAGGAACTCGCCGACGAACGCTGAGAACACCAGCGGGAACGGGAGAACGCCCCGAAGATCCCCGGTCCGTGGCCACCGAGCGTCCGCGACGTGGCCACTGACCGGGGAACGGGGCAGGCAGCCGCACGAGTGAGGCTCCTGTGCCGGTGAGGGAGGTGATCGTCATCTCCGCTCATCAGCACAGGAGCCTCGTCGGTTCCGTACGCTCCGGCGCCCCCTCCTCCGCCGGAGGAGGGGGCGCCGGAACCAGGGCTGTCGGGGTGACCCCTTACTGGCCGACCGTCTTGAAGGCGAGCTGGGCGTCACTGGTGAAGTAGGGCCGGATCTCGACCATGGTCACGGGCTTCGGCACGTCGGTGCCACCCTTGCGGATCCTGGCAGCCCGACGCCCCACCCTCGCCGGCAGGCTGTTCTTGCTGTCGGGCGCGATGCGGACCCGGGGGCGGGGGAAGGTGAACACGTTGATCGGCTGGAGCACATCGGTGGCGAGTTTCGACAGCGGCACCCGTGCGGCGTCCGCCCCGGGGCGCAGCCACGCGTCCCAGATCTCTTCCTTGCCCTCGTGCTTTGCGACCAGCGTGCCGAAGTCGACGGAGGCGGTGACGAGGAAGTCGGCACCGGTCTGCACCGGGACGGACAGGACGTTGGTCTTGTCCTTGCGCTGGACGAGTTCCAGTCGCGCTCCCGGGCCGATCTCGCCGCCCCAGTAGCGCGTACGCAGCTCGAACCGCTCGGCGCCGGCCTTCAGTTCGCCGACCTCCACATGGGACTCCCGCACCACGCTGCGGATCCGCAGCCGTCCGTCGACGTGCCGGTGCGGCAGCAGCAGCTCCATGGCGCGTTCCCCCTCGCGGGGCAGCGGAACGTGCGGCAACTCCCGTACGTCACAGCCGTATCCGTCCACGTGCAGGGGGACCTCGTGGCCGTCCGCCGAGCGCAGGGACAGCTCCCAGGTCCCCTCCGGCAGAGCGCCGTTCCAGGCGACGACAGCCGTGCCCTCGGCGGACACCGGGAAGCACTCCTCGACCTCTGTCCGGCCCGGACGCCGGCACACGACCGTGATGCCGCCGGCCTGCGCGGGCAGCTCGCCCACGTCGATCCGGACCGATCCGCGGGAATCCATCACGGCCGTCGCTTCAGCGGGCAGCGCCTTGCGGGCCAGGGCGTCGTGCAGGATCGCCTCGAAGCGCTCGCGGCTGGCCTGCTCGTGGAACCGGACGGCGTTGCGTACGGCGGCCGCGGACATCCGCTTGCGCCGGTCGTCGTCCTCGATCAGTTCGAGGATGGCCTCGGCCATGGCGTCGGTGTCCCCGACCGGGACGATCAGGCCGTCCTCGCCGTGGGTGAGGATGTTGCGGGGGCCGTACTTGGCGTCCGTGCTCACCACGGGCAGGCCCGCGGCCATCGCCTCGACGATCACATTGCCGAAGGCCTCGCGCTTGGAGGGCAGCACGAAGAGCGAGCCCTTGCTGAACTCCGGGGTGACCGGAGCCGCCGGACCCATCAGCAACACGTCGTTGTAGAGGCCGAGTTCTTCGATGCGCTTGCGCAGGTTCGCCTTCTCCGAGCCCTCACCGTAGATGCGGAGCTTCCAGTCCGGACGCTTGCGCACCACGGTGGCGAAGGCCTCGATGAGGGCCGCGAAGTTCTTGTTCTCCTTGAGGAGGCCCGCCGCTATGACCACCTTGCCCGCGCCGTCGGAGACGACGGGAGCAGCGGGCACGCAGTTCGGCATCACCGCGAGCCGGTTCCGCGCGCCCGGCACCTGCTTCGCCAGGCTCTCCACTTCCTCGGGAGTGAGCGCGCACACGGCGTCCATGGAGAGGTACGCCTTGAAGAGCGGCTTCTTCTCCCATTCCGCATAGATCGCGGGCATCGAATGCTCCTGGATGACCCGCAGGTAGTCGCTCCGGCCGTAAGCCAGCATGATCGAGATACGCGGGTTGGAGCTCACGACCACATCGGAATCGGTGGTCGCCAGGAATTCGAGGAGCCGCAGTTCGGCGAGGCGGCTGATCCAGGGCTTCTTCTCGGTCGGCGGGTAGACGTAGACCTTGGGAAACTGGTCGATCAGCGGATTGTCCAGGTCGGACACCGGAGAATGCGGACGCAGATCGGTCAGCACACGCACCGAGACCCGCGGGTCGAGCGGAAAGTACGACTCGTCGCGGGACTTACGAAGACAGACAATCTCAACGTCGTGCTTCTCGGCGAGTGCACCGGCAAGGTTCTGCGTGGCGCTGACCACCCCGCCCATATGGCAGAGATTACTCACCAGAAAGGAAATCTTCACTTGCGTCTTTCGGCTGGGCCGCGGCTGGCGGCAATCCCCGGGCGGTCTCGCGTGGCGGACGCCACACTCCCCCCACCCCCTCGGCTGTGCGAGAGCAGGCCCCTGCCCCGCACAAAGAAGACGGACAGGGAGGTCACAGGGTTGTGCACGGAGTGAAAGTTTTACGGATATTCGAGCGCAGTGTACCGGGCGCCATGCGGCCGGACGAAATCAACTCGTCACCCCTGCGCGCCTCTTCGCCACGCGGGGAGCCACCGGGCGCGGCGGTCAGTCGTCACGACCGACAGCCCCGGCAAAGAGGCGTGTCCCCGTACCGGAAGAACCGGTACGGGGACACGCCCGACGCACATCCGTCCTACGCGAACGGGTCGAACTCCTGGTACTCCTTGCTGACCTCGTCGCGCTCCGACTCGCGGTCGCGACGACGCTGAGCCGCCGGACGCGGCTCCTCCAGCCGGTGGTCCTCACCGCGGCGGCCGAGCATCTCCGCACCGGCCGACACCGTCGGCTCCCAGTCGAAGACCACGGCGTTGTCCTCGGCGCCGATGGCCACGCCGTCGCCGGCCCTGGCACCGGCCTTGCGCAGCTCGTCCTCGACACCGAGCCGGTTCAGCCGGTCCGCCAGATAGCCGACGGCCTCGTCGTTGTTGAAGTCGGTCTGACGCACCCAGCGTTCCGGCTTCTCGCCGCGCACGCGGTAGATGCCGTCGTCCTCCAGCACCACGGTGAACCCGGCGTCGTCCACGGCCTTGGGCCGGATGACGATACGGGTCGCCTCCTCCACCGGCTTGGCCGCACGGGCCTCGGCGATGACCCCGGCCAGCGCGAAGGAGAGCTCCTTGAGGCCGGTACGGGCGACGGCCGACACCTCGAAGACCTGGTAACCGCGGGCCTCGAGCTCCGGGCGGATCATCTCCGCGAGGTCCTGGCCGTCCGGGATGTCGATCTTGTTGAGGACGACGATGCGAGGCCGGTCGTCCAGGCCGCCGTACAGCTTGAGCTCCTCCTCGATCATGTCGAGGTCGGAGACCGGGTCGCGGTCCGACTCCAGCGTCGCCGTGTCCAGCACATGCACGAGCACCGAGCAGCGCTCGACGTGCCGCAGGAACTCCAGGCCGAGGCCCTTGCCCTGGCTCGCGCCCGGGATCAGGCCCGGGACATCGGCGATGGTGTAGACGGTGCTGCCCGCGGTGACCACGCCCAGGTTGGGGACGAGCGTCGTGAACGGGTAGTCGGCGATCTTCGGCTTGGCGGCCGACAGGACCGAGATCAGCGAGGACTTGCCCGCGCTGGGGTAGCCGACCAGCGCGACGTCGGCGACGGTCTTCAGCTCCAGGACGATGTCCCGGGCCTCACCGGGCTCGCCGAGCAGCGCGAAGCCGGGGGCCTTGCGGCGGGCGGAGGCCAGCGCGCCGTTGCCGAGGCCGCCACGGCCGCCCTGACCGGCGACGAACGTGGTGCCCTGGCCGACCAGGTCGGCCAGCACGTTGCCCGCGGCGTCGAGGACGACGGTGCCGTCCGGCACGGGCAGGACCAGGTCCTGGCCCTCCTTGCCGGTGCGGTTGTCGCCCGCGCCGGGCTGGCCGTTGGTGGCCTTGCGGTGGGGGTGGTGGTGATAGTCGAGGAGCGTGGTGACGGCCTGGTCGACGACCAGGGTCACATCGCCGCCACGGCCGCCGTTGCCGCCGTCCGGACCGCCGAGCGGTTTGAACTTCTCACGGTGAACGGAGGCACAGCCGTGGCCTCCGTTACCCGCGGCGACATGCAGTTCGACGCGGTCCACGAAGGTGGTCATGGGTGGAACCTCCAGTTACATACGTGCAGAAAGGTGTCGCTCGTGCGCCCCTGTAGGAGCAACACGCGAAAGGCGGACCCACTTCCCGTAACAGGAAGTGAGGTCCGCCTCCACGTCATACCGCTCTACGAGCGCCGAATTCAGCCGGCGATCGGAACGATGTTCACGACCTTGCGGCCGCGGTGCGTGCCGAACTCGACCGCACCGGCGGCGAGGGCGAACAGCGTGTCGTCGCCGCCACGGCCGACGCCCGTGCCCGGGTGGAAGTGGGTGCCGCGCTGGCGGACCAGGATCTCACCGGCGTTGACGGCCTGACCGCCGAAGCGCTTCACGCCGAGCCGCTGAGCATTGGAATCGCGCCCGTTCCGGGTGGACGATGCGCCCTTCTTGTGTGCCATGTCTCCTCAGTCCCTTACTTCGCAGCCGCGGGGATACCGGTGACCTTGATCGCCGTGTACTGCTGGCGGTGACCCTGGCGACGGCGGTAGCCGGTCTTGTTCTTGTAGCGAAGGATGTCGATCTTCGCGCCCTTGTGGTGGTCCACAATCTCGGCCTGGACCTTGATGCCGTCCAGCACCCACGGGTCGCTGGTCACGGCGTCGCCGTCGACAACGAGCAGGGTAGAGAGCTCTACCGTGTCGCCAACCTTGGCGGTGGGAATCTTGTCAACCTCAACGATGTCGCCGACAGCAACCTTGTGCTGGCGACCACCGCTGCGCACGATGGCGTACACGCGGATCTCACTCTCACTCGAAGCGGAAACCCCTGATGCCAGCCGCTCACACGGGTCCGGGGACCCATGACGATCCGGATTGGACGAGCGGCCTCTCCCGTACGAGCGGGAGGTCAGTGCTCAGAGGTGTGGCGAACAAACGCCGACGGTCAAGATTACGGGCCCTGCGCAGCCCGGTCAAACCGGGCCCCGCGCCGGGCCCGGTCTCAGGCCGCGGCCGCCGCGGCGTAGTCGGCGTAGGCGTCCCGGATCGCGTCCGGGGACAGGTCCAGATGCTCCAGGATCGTGTAGCGGCCGGGCCTCGTCCGGGGCGCGTAGCCGACCACCTGGACGAACTCCTCGGCACTGAACCCGATCTCCTCCGCGGTGACCGGCAGGCCGTGGCGCCGCAGCGCCCCGGCCATCCGCACGGACTCCTGGCGCGCGCCGCGCAGGTGCATCGCGAACGCCGCGCCCAGACCGCACTGCTCCCCGTGACTCGCCGCGCGCTGGGGGAAGAGCAGGTCGAAGGCGTGGTTGATCTCGTGACAGGCGCCGGAGGCGGGACGGCTGTCCCCCGCCACCGACATCGAGATGCCGGTGAGCACCAGGCCCTCGGCCAGCACCTGGAGGAAGCCGTCGTCGCCGAGGTCCCCGGGGTGGCGCAGGACGGCCTCGCCCGCCTGCCGGGCCATCGCGGCGGCCAGTCCGTCGATGTCCTCGCCGTTGACCCGGTGGGCGAGCTCCCAGTCCGCCACCGCGGAGATGTTCGAGAGCGCGTCACCGATCCCGGACCGCACGAAACGGACCGGCGCCTCACGGATGATGTCGAGGTCGATGACGACGGCGATCGGGTTCGGGACACCGTACGAGCCGCGGCCCGCGTCGTTGTCCAGCGTGGCCACCGGTGAGCACAGACCGTCGTGGGACAGGTTCGTCGCCACGGCGACCAGCGGCAGCCCGACGCGCGCCGCGGCGAACTTGGCGCAGTCGATGATCTTGCCGCCGCCGAGGCCGACGACGGCGTCGTACCGGCCGGACTTCATGGCCTCGGCGAGTCTGACGGCGTCGTCCAGCGTGCCGCCGCCCACCTCGAACCAGGAAGCACCCGGCAGGCTGTCCGAGAGCCGCTCCCGCAGCGCCCGGCCGGAACCCCCGCTGATCGCGATCGCCAGCTTGCCCGAACCGGAGATCCGCTGATCGGCGAGGACACCCGCCAGATCGGCCAGGGCGCCGGCCCGGATGTCGACGACGACCGGCGCGGGTATCAGCCGGGTCAGTACTGGCACGCGATCTTCCTGCCCTTGGCCAGGTCCTCGTGGTTGTCGATCTCCACCCACTTGACGTCGCCGATCGGCTCCACGTCGACCTTGAAGCCGCGGTTGACGAGCTCCTGGTAGCCGTCCTCGTAGTACAGGTCCGGGTCACGCTCGAACGTGGTCTTCAGAGCGTCGGCCAGCTCCTCGGCCGCATCGCCCTCGATGAGGGTGACGCCGATGTACTCGCCGGTGGCCTCGGCCGGGTCCATCAGCTTCGTGATCCGCCGCACGCCCTTCTCGGGGTCGACGACGACCTTCATCTCCTCGTCGGCGAGCTGCTTCACCGTGTCGAGGGCGAGGATGATCTTCTTGCCCTCGCCGCGGGCGGCGAGCAGCGTCTTCTCGACGGAGACCGGGTGCACGGTGTCACCGTTGGCGAGGATGACGCCGTCCTTGAGGGCGTCACGGCCGCACCAGAGGGAGTAGGCGTTGTTCCACTCCTCGGCCTTGTCGTTGTCGATCAGCGTGAGCGTGACGCCGTACTTCGCCTCCAGGGCGGCCTTGCGCTCGTACAGGGCCTCCTTGCGGTAGCCGACGATGATCGCGACGTCGGTCAGACCGACCTCGGCGAAGTTGCCGAGTGTCAGGTCGACGACGGTCAGGCTCTCCTCGTCCCCCTCGGGACCTACCGGCACCAGGGCCTTGGGAAGCGTGTCGGTGTAGGGGCGCAGGCGGCGGCCTGCGCCGGCCGCCAGAATCATGCCGATCATGAGGGTTCTCCTTGGTCCTTGGTGCGGATGTCTCGGGGGGTGCGTGCGGGTCGGCCGGGTCGGACGCTCAGAGCTCGGCGGCCACGAAGCCGCGCAGCCAGGTCCGGAAGTCCGGACCGAGGTCCTCGCGTTCGCAGGCGAGTCTGACGATGGCCCGCAGGTAGTCGCCGCGGTCACCGGTGTCGTAGCGGCGGCCGCGGAAGACGACACCGTGCACGGGACCGCCGAGCTTCTCGTCGGCGGCCAGCTGCTGCAGCGCGTCGGTCAGCTGGATCTCGCCGCCCCGGCCCGGCTCGGTGTCCCGCAGCACTCCGAAGACGGCCGGGTCCAGGACGTAGCGTCCGATGACCGCCAGGTTGCTGGGGGCGTCCCCGGGCTCGGGCTTCTCGACCAGTCCGGTGACGCGGACGACGTCCTCCTGCGAGGTGGCCTCCACCGCGGCGCAGCCGTACAGGTGGATCTGCTCGGGCGCGACCTCCATCAGGGCGACGACGCTGCCGCCCTCGCGCTCCTGGATCTCCGTCATGCGGGCCAGCAGCGGGTCGCGCGGGTCGATCAGGTCGTCGCCGAGCAGGACCGCGAAGGGCTCGGCGCCCACATGCGGTTCCGCGCACAGGACGGCGTGGCCGAGGCCCCGGGGGTCGCCCTGCCGCACGTAGTGCATGGTCGCCAGATCACTGGACTCCTGGACCCGGACCAGCCGGTCGGCGTCGCCCTTGCGGGTCAGCGCCGACTCCAGCTCGTAGTTCCGGTCGAAGTGGTCCTCCAGGGCGCGCTTGTTGCGTCCGGTGATCATCAGCACGTCGTTCAGCCCGGCGGCGGCGGCCTCCTCCACGACGTACTGGATCGCCGGCTTGTCGACCACCGGCAGCATCTCCTTGGGAGTCGCCTTCGTCGCCGGCAGGAACCGGGTTCCGAGCCCGGCGGCCGGTATGACCGCCTTCTGGATCTTGTGCATGTGCTGGACTTCCGTGTGGGGGTGCGGGACGGCCGGGCACCGGAACGCAGCCGGCCGGCCCCGTGGAGGGGCCGGTCCGACTGCGTCGCGCGCGGTGCGAGGAGGTCAGGCCTCGTCGGCCGTGGCCGTGACGGAGGCCGACGACTGCTCGGCCGCCACCGTCTTCTTCGTCGCCGCCTTCTTGGCCGTCGTCTTCTTCGCGACGGTCTTCTTGGCCGCCGTCTTCTTGACGGCCGCCTTCTTGGCCGTGGCCTTCTTGGCGGTCTTGCGGGCCGCCTTCTTGGCCGGGGCCGGTTCGGCCTCGGTCTCGGCCTCGGTGGCGGACTCCGGCTCGGCGGCCGGCTCGGCGGACGTCACCACGACGACCGCGGCGTCCTCGGCGCCCGCGGGCGAACCGGCGGGCGCGGTGGCCTTGCGGGTCGCCCGGCGCCGGGCACGCGGCGGTGCGGCCGGCTCCTCGGCGGGGGCCTCGGCGTGCGGCGCCTCGACGACCGGGTCCTCCGCGGCGACGGGGTCGGCGTCGGACACCGGCTCCTCGGCGACGGGGGAGGGCTCGGCTGCCGGGACCGGCTCGGCGACAGGAGCGGGTTCGGCGGCCGGAGCCGGTGAACCCGCCGGGGCGGTCGCCTTGCGGGTCGCCCGCCGGCGCGTACGGCCCTGCGGCGCCTCGGCCGGCGCCTCGGCGACCGGCTCGGCGGCCGGTTCCGGCTCCACGACCGGCTCCGGCTCCACGACGGGCTCGGCCACCGGGGCCGGGGCGGACGCGGACCTCGGGGCGCCGGCCGGGGCAGTCGCCTTACGGGTCGCACGGCGGCGGCCACGGCCGCGCGAGGCGGCCGCCTCGGCCTCGGCCGGGCTGCTGTACAGCTCCTCGTCCGGGACGAACTCCGGCTCGGGAAGCGCCAGCGGAGCAGCCACCTCCGCAGCCACCTCGGCCTCGGTCTCGACCTCGGTCTCCACCTCGGAGAGGTGCTCGTGCTCGTGCTCGTGGTCCTGGCCCGAGCCGCCACGGCGCTTCTTGGAACGCTTGCCGCTGCCACCGCCACCGATCGAGGTGGGCTGCTCCATGTGCACGATCACGCCGCGCCCGTTGCAGTGGACACAGGTCTCGGAGAAGGACTCCAGCAGACCCTGGCCGA
This sequence comes from Streptomyces sp. NPDC005803, assembly GCF_040630435.1. NCBI lineage: Bacteria > Bacillati > Actinomycetota > Actinomycetes > Kitasatosporales > Streptomycetaceae > Streptomyces > Streptomyces sp. NPDC005803. Next base: position 252,455 of record NZ_JBEXXO010000005.1, read on the forward strand.
CCCGCTTGCGGGTCATCTGGACCAGGCCCAGCGAGGTGACCTCGGCGACCTGGTGCTTCGTACGGTCGCGTCCCAGGCACTCCAGCAGACGCCGCAGCACCAGGTCCCGGTTGGACTCCAGCACCATGTCGATGAAGTCGACGACGACGATGCCGCCGAGGTCGCGCAGCCGCAGCTGACGCACGATCTCCTCGGCCGCCTCCAGGTTGTTCTTGGTGACGGTCTCCTCGAGGTTGCCGCCCTGCCCGGTGAACTTGCCGGTGTTGACGTCGACGACGACCATCGCCTCGGTCTTGTCGATCACCAGCGAGCCGCCGCTCGGCAGGTAGACCTTGCGGTCCAGCGCCTTCATGAGCTGCTCGTCGATCCGGTAGGTCGCGAAGATGTCGACCTCGGAGGTCCACCGCGACAGCCGGTCCGTCAGGTCGGGCGCCACGTGCGAGACGTATCCGTGGATGGTCTCCCACGCGTCGTCGCCGCTGACGATGACCTTGGAGAAGTCCTCGTTGAAGATGTCGCGGACGACCCGGACGGTCATGTCCGGCTCGCCGTAGAGAAGCGTCGGCGCGTTGGAGCTGCCGCTGCTCTTCGACTTCTTCTGGATGTCCTCCCACTGCTGCTGCAGCCGCTCGACGTCGCGGCGCAGCTCGTCCTCGCTCGCGCCCTCCGCGGCGGTACGGACGATGACGCCCGCGTCCTCGGGGACGATCTTCTTGAGGATGGTCTTGAGCCGGGCGCGCTCGGTGTCGGGCAGCTTGCGGCTGATCCCGGTCATCGAGCCCTCGGGCACGTAGACCAGGTAGCGGCCGGGGAGCGAGACCTGGCTGGTCAGGCGGGCGCCCTTGTGACCGATCGGGTCCTTGGTCACCTGGACGAGGACGGACTGGCCGGACTTGAGGGCGGTCTCGATGCGGCGCGGCCCGTGGGCCATGCCGAGCGCCTCGAAGTTGACCTCACCGGCGTACAGGACGGCGTTGCGGCCCTTGCCGATGTCGACGAAGGCGGCCTCCATGGACGGCAGGACGTTCTGGACCTTGCCCAGGTAGACGTTGCCGACGTAGCTGGTGGCCTGCTCCTTGTTGACGTAGTGCTCGACGAGCACGTTGTCCTCGAGGACGCCGATCTGGGTGCGCTCGCCGTTCTGGCGTACGACCATGACGCGTTCGACGGCCTCGCGGCGCGCGAGGAACTCCGCCTCGGTGATGATCGGCACCCGCCGGCGGCCCTGCTCGCGGCCCTCGCGGCGGCGCTGCTTCTTCGCCTCCATGCGGGTCGAGCCCTTGATGGACTGGACCTCGTCGAAGCCGGTGCCGGGCTCGCGCTCCTCCTTCTTGCGCGGCTCCCGGACCTTGACGACCGTGCGCTCCGGGTCGTCCATGCCGTTCTCGGCGTCGGACGAGGCGTCACCGCTGCGACGACGACGGCGGCGACGGCGCCGGCTGCTGCTGGATCCGGAGGCGCCCGGCTCGTGGTCGTCCTGCTCGTCGTCGCCCTCGTCCTCGGGCTCCTGAGCACCCTCGTGCTCGTCCTCGGGACGCTCGGCGGCGTCGTCCACGTGCTGCTCGACGACGTCGTCCTCGGCGGACTCGCCGCGGCGACGGCGACGGCCGCCCCGACGGCGACGGCGCGACGGGCGGTCGCCGTACTCGTCGGTCTCCTCCCCGTCCTGCTCGGCGTCGCTCTCGCTCTCCGGCTCGTGCTCGTCCTCGACCTGCTCCTGGACGGGAGCTGCGGCCGGGGCGGGCGCTGCGGCGGGCTCGGCTTCGGCGGCCTCACCGCGGCGGCGGCGACGGCGGCGCGAACCGCCCTGCGCGGCGGCCTCGGCGGGGGCGGCCGTCTCGGCGGGGGCGGTCTGCTCCTCCACCGTCACGGTCTCGTCCTCGGGCTCCTCGTCGACCGCGGCCGGACCGGCGGCAGCCGCGGCTGCGGCCGCGGTCTCCGGGGTCTGGAACATCGGCTCGGCGAAGACCGGCGCCTGGAACACGGCGACGGCGGGGCGGGTCGCCCGGCGGCTCTTGCGTGCGGGCTCCTCCACCTTGCCGGTGAACTCGGGCCGGCCGGCCGCGGCGGTGGCCCGGCGGCGCTGACGGCCGCGCGGGGCGGCCTCCTCGACCTCGGCGGTCTCGGCGGCCAGCTCCTCCACGGCTGCCTCGGGCAGGCTCTCGCCCGCCTGGACCTCGGTGCGCTCCTCGACGGCCTCGGTGACCTGCGGGGCGCCCGCGGGGGACGTCGCCTTGCGGGACGCACGACGACGGCCGCGGGGGGCCTCGACCGGCTCGTCGGACTCGACGGCCTCGGCCGTCGGGGTGACCTCGGCCGGCTGCGCCGGCTCGGCGGCGGCCTCGGTCCGGGCGGCCTGCGGCGCACCGGCGGGGGCGGACGCCCTGCGCCGGGTACGGCCACGCGGCGCCTCGGCGACTGCGGGTTCGGCGACGGCGGACTCGGCGACGGCGGGCTCGGTGGCCTCGGCCGCGACGGCCTCCTCGACGATCTCGGCCACCTCGGCGGCCTGCGGCGCACCGGCGGGGGCGGTCGCCTTGCGGGACGCGCGGCGACGCGCACGCGGCGCCTCGACCGGCTCCACGGCCTCTGCCTCTTCCTCCACCGGCTCCGCGGCCGCGACAGCCGGCTCCACGACCTCGGCGGCCTTCGGCGCACCCGCCGGAGCGGTCGCCTTACGGGACGCGCGGCGACGCGCACGCGGCGCCTCGACCGGCTCCACGGCCTCTTCCTCGACCGGCTCCGCGGCCGCGACGACCGGCTCCACGACCTCCACGGTCTCGGCGGCCTGCGGCGCGCCGGCGGGGGCGGTGGCCTTGCGGACGGCGCGGCGGCGCGCACGGACGGGCGGCGCGGCCTCGGCCTCGGTGGTGTTCTCGGTGCTGGTCTCCGACACTCCGGCGTCAACGGCCGGTATGGCCGGAGCCTCGGCTCCAACCTGCGCGCCCGCCGTCGGCGGACCCGCCGGGCGGGACGCCGCGCGGCGCCTGCGGCGCGGCGGCAGCTTGTCGCCGGGGGTGTTGCTGTCTTCTGCGTTCCCGGTCGTGCCGGGTTCGATGGGCTGGGACATGCGGGCGTTTCTCCCGTCGCGCCCCCGGGCGCCGCGTCTGATTCCGGTCCGGCACGGTCCGCGTGGTGTACGCGGTACCGCCGTCCGGGGCGCGGGCGCCGCACAGGGGCTGAATGTCTGGCTCGCCGGTTCCCTACGCGGTGTGCGCACGGCCTGGCGAAAGTCTTATGGGTCGGCGCGCGGCCCGGCCCAGGTGGCTCCCGAGTCCGAGGGCTGCGCTACGACGACCGCCTTACGCGGAACCTGCACCTTCAGGCGCCGTCGCGACGGCGGTCCCGGTGGCCGTGGTTGGCGCGGCCGGGGCTGCCTCGCGGTCGGGCGCGAGCGGGTCGGTCACCGTGCCGGACTCCTCGTCGAAGAGCCCCTGCGCCAGCCTGGTCACCGCTGCGGGGACCGGCGGCGCCAGGTCGGCCACAACGCGGAGACCGGACAGGACGTCGTCAGGCCGAACGGCAGGTGTCACGTGCCGAACAACCAGCCGCAGTATCGCACAGGCCTTGTCCCCGGGCCTATCAGGCTGATGATCAAGGGCCTGCAGGTCGACGACCGCGGCGCGCGCGTCGAAGCTCCGCATCCCGTTCTTCGTACGGCGCTCGACCTCGACGCTCGGGGCCGCGTTGAACGCGGCCACGGCCTTCTCGGCGTCCTCCACGGCGACCCCGTTCAGCCGCATCTCCCAGATGGAGGCGGTGAGCCGGTCGGCGAGACCCGAGGTGCGGGCCTCGACGGCGTCGGTGATGTCGAGACCGTCCGGCAGCGAGTCGTTGAGCAGTTCGCGCAACGTGCCCGGGTCCCGGGCCTCGGTGAGGGCGATCTCCAGGAACTCGGCCTCGCTGCCCGTACCGGTGGGTGCGGCGTTGGCGTACGACACCTTGGGGTGCGGGGTGAAGCCCGCCGAGTAGGCCATGGGCACCTCGGAGCGGCGCAGCGCCCGCTCGAAGGCACGCTGGAAGTCTCGATGGCTGGTGAACCGGAGGCGGCCGCGCTTGGTGTAGCGCAGTCGGATGCGCTGCACTGCCGGTGCGGGCGGCGGGCCTTCGGGCTGTCGCTTGCCCAGTGGTTCTTCTCCTCGGTGCGGGGCGGACGCGGTGGCACGCCGCCCTCGAAATACGGTGTCCCCGGGGCGTCCGGTCCGGCTCACCCCTGCGGGACGGATTTCTGTCCGAGCAGGGAGATCTCTGGTTCGGGCGCCGCGCTGGGCACGGTCGTCGCTTGTTGCGTATCACCCAGAGTACGCGCAAGAGGCCTCCGCGGTTCCCGGGGCTCGGGTTCGCGCGGCCCGCCGACCAGGGCCCGCCACGCGTCGCGCCTGGCCTGCCGGACGGTCTCGCGTGCCGTGCGCAGCGTCTGCCGGGCCGTGCGGCCCACCGCGAGGGCGGCGCGCGCGGCGGGGGCGAGGACCGCGTCGCGCAGGAAGTGACCGACCGGGGTGCACACCGTGCGGTAGGCCCAGGTCACCGGTGCCCCGACCAGATGCCACGCCAGCCAGGCCAGCGCCCGGCCGAAGGCCCGTGAAATGAACCCGGCGACCCGCCAGGCGACGGCGAGCGCGGCGGCGATCTCCCGGCCCACCGGGGTCAGGACCCGGCGGTACACCCAGACCGCCGGAGTGACGAGAAGCACCGTGACCAGCCACCCGAGGGCGATCCCCAGCCCGCGGAGGCCGGCCCCGATGCCGCGGACCAGCAGATCCACGAGCCAGGCGATGCCGTGGCCCAGTGGGGTGAGCAGTTCCCGGTACGTCCACACGAGCGGCAGCACGATCAGGTGCTCCAGCAGCCAGGCGACGGCCAGGCCGAGCGGTCTCAGGAGGTGGCGCCACAGGAGGACGACCGGCATGACGAGCACGACGGTCAGCAGCCACCCCACGGCAGCGGCGATCCCGCGTCCGGCCGGAAGCAGGAGCGCCCGCCGGACCCACCGCAGCCCGTGCCCGAGCGGGGTGAGGACCTGCTCGTACAGCCACACGAGCGGCACCACGATCCCGTACCGCACCCCGGGCACCACGACGTACCGCCACAGCGCGGCCCACGGCCACACGAACACCGCCATGGCCAGCCACCGCAGCCCGTGCCCGAGGGGGGTCAGCACCTGTGCGTACAGCCAACGGGCCGGAATCGCGACCAGCACCTCGATGCCCCACACCAGCGCCCGTCCCAGCGGACGCAGCAGCATCCGGTCGGCGGCACGGGCTCCCACGACCAGGGCGTCCCAGGCCATCCGCACCGGCAGGACGAGGACGAGGACGACGATCCTCACCGGAATCCTGACGAGCGTGGTGAGGCAGCCCTCACCGCTCTCGTACCGCGCGGGCGCCTGGTGCTTTCCGTGTTCCATGCACCTCATGACGCGAAGGCCCGGCCGGGGGTTTCCCCGGCCGGGCCTTCGTCACACAGCTGTCACCCGGCCTGGGCCGGGCGGTGTCACGTCACTGTCGCGGTCACTTCACGACGGTCAGCGGCAGCAGCTTCTTGCCCGTCGGGCCGATCTGGATACTGGTGTCCATCTGAGGACACACCCCACAGTCGAAGCACGGCGTCCAGCGGCAGTCCTCGACCTCGGTCTCGTCGAGCGAGTCCTGCCAGTCCTCCCAGAGCCAGTCCTTGTCGAGACCGGAGTCCAGGTGGTCCCAGGGCAGGACCTCCTCGTAGGTCCGCTCGCGGGTGGTGTACCAGTCGACGTCCACCCCGAAGTCGGGGAGGGTCTTCTCGGCGCTCTTCATCCACAGGTCGTAGCTGAAGTACTCGCGCCAGCCGTCGAAGCGGCCGCCGGCCTCGTAGACGGCGCGGATGACGGAGCCGACGCGGCGGTCGCCGCGGGAGAGCAGGCCCTCGACGATGCCGGGCTTGCCGTCGTGGTAGCGGAAGCCGATCGAGCGGCCGTACTTCTTGTCGCCGCGGATCTTGTCCCGGAGCTTGGTGAGCCGGGCGTCGGTCTCCTCGGCGCTCAGCTGCGGGGCCCACTGGAAGGGGGTGTGCGGCTTGGGGACGAAGCCGCCGATGGAGACGGTGCAGCGGATGTCGTTCTGTCCGGAGACCTCGCGGCCCTTGGCGATGACGTTGACCGCCATGTCGCCGATCTGCAGGACGTCGTCGTCGGTCTCGGTGGGCAGACCGCACATGAAGTACAGCTTCACCTGACGCCAGCCGTTGCCGTACGCCGTGGCGACGGTCCGGATGAGGTCCTCCTCCGAGACCATCTTGTTGATGACCTTGCGCATGCGCTCGGAGCCGCCCTCGGGGGCGAAGGTGAGACCGGAGCGACGGCCGTTGCGGGTCAGCTCGTTGGCCAGGTCCACGTTGAACGCGTCGACGCGGGTGGAGGGCAGCGAGAGGCCGATCTTGTCCTCGGTGTAGCGGTCGGCGAGGCCCTTGGCGATCTCACCGATCTCCGTGTGGTCCGCGGAGGAGAGCGAGAGCAGCCCGACCTCCTCGAAGCCCGTCGCCTTGAGGCCCTTCTCCACCATGTCGCCGATGCCGGTGATGCTTCGCTCCCGCACGGGGCGCGTGATCATGCCGGCCTGGCAGAAACGGCAGCCGCGGGTACAGCCGCGGAAGATCTCCACGGACATCCGCTCGTGCACGGTCTCGGCGAGCGGGACGAGCGGCTGCTTGGGGTAGGGCCACTCGTCGAGGTCCATGACCGTGTGCTTGGACACCCGCCACGGCACGCCGGACCTGTTGGGCACGACGCGGCCGATACGGCCGTCGGGAAGGTACTCGACGTCGTAGAAGCCGGGGACGTAGACGCCACCGGTTTTCGCGAGGCGGAACAGCACCTCCTCGCGGCCGCCGGGGCGGCCCTCGGCCTTCCAGGCGCGGACGATCTCGGTGATCTCCAGGACCGCCTGCTCGCCGTCGCCGATGACCGCGCAGTCGATGAACTCCGCGATCGGCTCGGGGTTGAACGCGGCATGGCCGCCGGCGAGCACGATCGGGTCGTCGAGGCCGCGGTCCTTGGCGGCCAGCGGGATGCCGGCCAGGTCCAGGGCGGTGAGCATGTTGGTGTAGCCGAGCTCGGTGGAGAAGCTGAGCCCGAAGACGTCGAACGCCTTGACCGGACGGTGGCCGTCCACGGTGAACTGCGGCACCTCGTGCTCGCGCATCAGCGCTTCGAGGTCCGGCCAGACGCTGTACGTGCGCTCCGCGAGGACGCCCTGGCGCTCGTTGAGCACCTCGTACAGGATCATGACGCCCTGGTTGGGGAGTCCGACCTCGTAGGCGTCCGGGTACATGAGGGCCCAGCGGACGTCGCATTCGTCCCACGGTTTGACGGTGGAGTTCAGCTCACCGCCGACGTACTGGATGGGCTTCTGCACATGCGGGAGCAGAGCTTCGAGCTGTGGGAAGACCGAATCGACAGACATCGCGAACTTTCGAGAGCTGGCAGGGGTGACCATCCAGCGTACCGCGCTGCTCAGCTTCCGGACGCCGTCCGGAAGTCCGCCCGCACGGCCTTGGCCCACACTCCGGGCAGCTCCCGCTCGGATGCCCCGGCGGCCGCCTCCTCCTGCCCGTACAACAGCCCCCAGGTGAAGGAGGTCTCCCCCGCCGCGTGGGCCTGGACGGCGAGGGCCCGCAGGGCCTCGCGGGCGACCACGCTGTCCTGGTGGTCGCCGAGGGCCTTCTGGAGGGCCTTCAGCCGCTTGGCGGACTTCCTGGCCGGTTTCCCGAGGGCGGGGCGGGCCGCCTCCGCCGCGTACCGTGCGCGTTTCGCGGCCTTGCGGGCGTCGTGCAGGGCGAGGTCGCGTTCGGATCCAGGCGGCAGTTCCAGGGCGTGCTCCATGCGGCCCGCCAGCCGCTTGTGGCCCTTGTGCACGGCGCGGGCGAGCGTCTTGCCGGGCGGCCCGGCGGCCGCGGGCAGCAGGGGCGGGGCGGTGCGGAGCGCCGCCAGGCTCTCCAGCAGGGTGAGGTAGCGGGCGCCGTCGAGTACCGCGACGAGGCGGTTGCGGGAGCCGTTGCGGCGGGCCGTGGACCAGATCCGCAGCCGGGCGTCGACCGGGCCGAGGACCAGGGTGCGGGGCATGGCGTCGAGCCGGCTGTGCAGGCGGGCGTCGAGGACCTCCTGGTCGCGGTCGACGCCGAGTTCCGCCCCGAGCCACTTCAGCTCCTTGCCGAGGGGGTCGGTGGCCGTCCGGTCGAGGACCTTGCGGTACGTACGCAGGGTGCTGCGGAGCCTGCGGGTGGCGACCCGCATCCGGTGCACGGCGTCGGGCAGGCCCCGGCGCACGGCGGGGTCGAGGGCGACGATCGCGGTGATCTGTTCGCGTACGTAGGCGAGGACGTGGTCGCCCGCGGTGCGCGGGCGGGCGGCGGGCTCCTGCCCCTCGTCGCCCGGGGACGTCTCGGCCAGGGCGCGGGAGAGTTTGGAGGGGGCGGTGGAGGGCCGCACCCCGGCCTCGCCCAGTCGTTCCTCCACGGCGTCGAGGAACGCGGGGTCGCCGTCGTCGGCGAGTTCGACCTCGATCTCCGTCCAGGCGGTGGCGCGGCTGCCGCCGTGCAGCCGCTCGGCCCGGACCTCGTCGACGCTGAGCTCGGCGAGGGGTGTGCCGTCCGGGCCCTTCAGCACGTGGACGTCGCGGGCGGAGCGGAGCCGGACCACGGGGACGAGGGCGCTGTCACGGACCCGGGAGCGGACGAGGCCGGCCAGCTCCGCGGGCAGGGCGTCGGAGAGGGGGGCCCTGATCTCGTCGCGGACGCCGGTGGCGACCGGGAGTTTGAGGTGCCAGCCGGCGTCGGCGCCGCCGGTGCGGCGGCGCAGGGTGAGGTGGTCGGCGGCGAGCCGGAGGTCCTCGGTGTCGTAGTAGACGGCGTCGAGTTCACTGACGCCGAGGTGCTGGACGGCCGCGACCCCGGCCACCCGGGTCAGGTCGGGCAGCCGGGTGTCGCCGGTGGCTTCGTACTTCCGCTCGATCTCGCGCTTCGAGTCCGCCATACATCGAATCTAGTCCCTCGTGCCTGAATGGGCAGGGGACCGGCGACGGATCAGGCCGTTATCGGCCGTTGCACCCGGATGGACTGGAGGAGTCCGATGGCCACCCAGACGGCGAACATGGACGAGCCTCCGTAGGAGACGAAGGGCAGGGGCAGTCCGGCGACCGGCATGATGCCGAGCGTCATGCCGATGTTCTCGAAGGCCTGGAAGGCGAACCAGGCGATGATGCCCGCGGCGACGATCGTGCCGTAGAGCTCGGTGGTCTCGCGGGCGATGCGGCAGGCCCGCCAGAGGACGATGCCGAGCAGGACCAGGATCAGTCCGGCGCCGAGGAAGCCGAGTTCCTCACCGGCGACGGTGAAGACGAAGTCGGTCTGCTGCTCGGGGACGAACTGGCCGGTGGTCTGGGTGCCCTGGAAGAGGCCGGTGCCGTGGAGGCCGCCGGAGCCGATCGCGATGCGGGCCTGGTTGGTGTTGTAGCCGACGCCGGCCGGGTCGAGCGCCGGGTTGGCGAAGGCGGCGAACCGGGCGATCTGGTAGTCGTCGAGCAGCCCGAGCTGCCAGATGGCGACGGCTCCGGCGGCGCCCGCGCCGAGGATGCCGAAGACCCAGCGGTTCGACGCCCCGGAGGCCAGCAGGACGCCGAGCACGATGACGACCATGACCATCACGGAGCCGAGGTCCGGCATTCCCATGACGACCAGCATCGGGAGCGCGGCGAGGCCGAGGGCCTTGGCGACGGTCCGGTGGTCGGGGTACAGCTGGTCGCCCGCGTCGACGCGGGCGGCGAGCAGCATGGCCATGCCGAGAATGATGGTGATCTTGGTGAACTCGGAGGGCTGGAGGGAGAAGCCGCCGGGCAGCAGGATCCAGGCGTGGGCGCCGTTGACGGTGGCGCCGAGCGGGGTGAGGACCGCCATCACGAGGAGGACGGACAGGCCGTACAGGATGGGCACCGCACCGCGCAGGGTGCGGTGGCCGAGCCAGATGGTGCCGACCATCAGGGCGAAGCCGATGCCCGTGTTGAGGGCGTGGCGGAGGAGGAAGTAGTACGGGTCGCCGTGGGTGAGCGAGTCGCGTCCCCGGGTGGCCGAGTAGACGAGCAGCGACCCGATGAAGGAGAGCGTGATCGCCGAGCCGAGCAGCGGCCAGTCGAGGCGGCGCACGACGGAGTCGCGGGCGGTGAGCCTGCCCCAGGCGGAGCGGTCGGGGGCGTAGCGCTGGACGGAGAAGCCTGCCATCAGTCACGCCTCCCCAGCACCGCGGCGAGCGTCTGCTCGGTCGGCGGCTTCTGCGATTCGGGGTTGTAGGGCTTGATCTTCGGGGCGTCGATGGTGCCGTCCGTCTGGACCTTCGGCAGGGTCTTCTGCGGCGTCGGCAGCAGGGCCTTCTTGAGGTCCTGCTTGCCCGTGGCGTCGAGGCCGTAGAGCGCGTTGTAGATGTTGCGGACGGCGGGCCCCGACGCACCGGAACCCGTACCGCCCTGGGAGATCGTCATGACGATCGAGTAGTCCTTGGTGTACGTGGCGAACCAGGAGGTCGTCTGCTTGCCGTAGACCTCGGCCGTGCCCGTCTTGGCGTGCATCGGGATCTTGTCCTGCGGCCAGCCGCCGAAGCGCCAGGCGGCGGAGCCGCGGGTCGCGACACCCGCGAGGGCTTCGTCTATCTCGTCGCGCGTCTTCTTGGTGAAGGGGAGCTTGCCGTGCGACTTCGGCTCGATCTGCCGCACGCTCTTGCCGTCGCCGCTGATGATCGCCTTGCCGACGGTGGGGTTGTACAGGGTGCCGCCGTTGGAGATGGCCGCGTAGATGGTGGCCATCTGGATCGGGGTGACGAGGGTGTCGCCCTGGCCGATCGAGTAGTTGACGGAGTCGCCGGCGCGCATCTTGTCGCCTTCGAGGCAGTTCTCGTACGCGATCTTCTCGACGTACGTGCCGTCCTTCTTGCCCTGCTTGCACCAGGCGTCGTGGTTGGCCTTGGCGAAGTTCTTCTTCCACTCGCGGTCCGGGACGCGGCCGCTGACCTCGTTGGGGAGGTCGATGCCGGTCTCCTTGCCGAGGCCGAACTGGTGGGCGGTCTTGTAGAACCAGTCGTTGGGGTGCTTCTTGGGGTTGTTGCCGCCGTCCTTCTGCCACTCCTTGTGCGAGAGGCCGTAGTACACGGTGTCGCAGGAGACTTCGAGGGCGCGGCCGATGGTGATGTTGCCGTAGCCCTGGGACTCGTAGTTGGTGAAGGTCTGGCCACCGATGGAGTACGAGCTGGGGCAGGGGTAGTTGCCGTCGAAGGGGTATCCGGCGTTGACGGCGGCGGTGGAGGAGATGACCTTGAAGATGGAGCCGGGGGCGGCCTGGCCCTGGATGGCCCGGTTCAGCAGCGGGAAGTTGGAGTTCTTGCCCGTCAGCTTGGCGTAGTCCTTGCCGGAGATGCCGCCGACCCAGGCGTTGGGGTCGTAGTTGGGCAGGGAGGCCATGGAGACGACCCGGCCGGTCTTGGCCTCCATGACGACGACGGCGCCGGAGTCGGCCTTGTAGTTCTTGCCGGTGTTCTTGTCGAACTCGGTGCGGGCCTTCTTCATGGCCTGGTTGAGCTCGTACTCGGCGACGGCCTGGACGCGGGCGTCGATGGAGGTGACGACGCTGGCGCCGGCCTCCGCCTCGTCGTTCTTGGCCTGGCCGATGACCCGGCCGAGGTTGTCGACCTCGTAACGGGTGACGCCGGCCTTGCCGCGCAGCTCCTTGTCGTACGTGCGCTCCAGGCCGGAGCGGCCGACCTGGTCGGAGCGGAGGTAGGGCGAGTCGCTGTCCTGGGCCTTGGTGATCTCCTCGTCGGTGACGGGTGAGAGATAGCCGAGGACCTGGGCGGTGTTGGCCTTGCCGGGTGCGGCGTAACGGCGGACGGCGGTGGGCTCGGCGGTGATGCCGGGGAAGTCCTCGGCGCGTTCGCGGATCTGGAGGGCCTGCTGGGTGGTGGCCTCGTCGGTGACCGGGATCGGCTGGTAGGGCGAGCCGTTCCAGCAGGGCTGCGGGGTCTTGGCGTCGCAGAGCCGGACCTTGTCGAGGACGTCCTTGGGCTTCATGTCGAGGACGCCGGCGAGCCGGGTCAGCACGGCCTTGCCGTCGTCGTGCATCTTCAGCAGGTCCGTGCGGCTGGCGGAGACGACGAGGCGGGTCTCGTTGTCGGCGAGGGGCACCCCGCGGGCGTCGAGGATGGAGCCGCGGGCGGCCGGCTGGACGACCTGCTGGACGTGGTTGTTCTTCGCCTCGTCGGAGTACTCCTGGCCGTTGCGGATCTGGAGGTACCAGAGGCGGCCGCCGAGAGTGAGCAGCAGGGAGAAGACGAGGACCTGGATGACGATGAGGCGGATCTGGACCCGCTGGGTCCGTCCCGTCTCCGGAATGTTGCTCACGGGGCGCCCCCGGTGGTGGTCGGGCTGGGGGTACGGGGGGCGAGGCGGGCGGCCCCCGGGTGATGCGGCCTCACAGTCGCTTGACTCCCTTGATCCGTCCGGCGCGCGCGGCCCGGTTGCGGGCGGCCTTGACGCGCAGTCCGCCGCGCTGGCTGCCGATGCGCAGCCCGGTGCCCGAGGCGAGCCAGCCGGCCGCCACGTCGCCGCGTCCGGAGGCGGACTCGGCCACCGGGTCGTTCACCGTGCGTCTGGCGAGGGCCATGATCAGCGGGACGGTGAACGGCGCGAGGAGCAGGTCGTAGACGGCCGCGGTGAACAGCAGGCTGCCCAGGCCGACATGGCGGGCCGCCGTGTCGCCGACGAGGGCGCCGACGCCCGCGTAGAGCAGCGTCGACCCGATCGCCGCCGCGACGACCACGGCCATCGGGAGGAAGGCCGACTTGAGCTGCCCGTTCTCGGGCCTGGCCAGTCCGGCGAGGTAGCCGATGACGCAGAGCACCAGGGCGTAGCGTCCGGCGGCGTGGTCGGCCGGAGGTGCCAGGTCGGCGAGGAGGCCCGCGCCGAAGCCGATGAGGGCCCCGCTGACGTGCCCGTACACGAAGGCCAGGCCGAGGACGACCATGAGCAGCAGATCGGGTACGGCGCCGGGGAGCTGGAGCCGGGCGAGTACGGATACCTGGACGACGAGGGCGATCACGACCAGAACGAGGGAGAGCAGAGTCCGGTTGACGCGCATGGGGATCAGCTCTACCTCTGTTCGTTTACCGCGTTGTCCGCGCTGGGTGTCGCGTTCCCGCTGGGGTTCGGGCTGCCGCTGGGGGACGCGCTCTGGTGGATGTTCCCGACGACGTTGCCGTGGGTGTCGACGATGTCTCCGTTGGGCGAGATGGTGACGGTGACGGTCGGGGTGGGCTTCGGCTTGGCGGCCTTGACGGGCTTCTTCGGCAGGACCGCGTCGCGCGGGTCCTCGCGGGGTGCCTGGACGACGATGCCGACGATGTCGAGCTTGGTGAAGCCGACGAACGGGCGGACGTAGACGGTACGGGTCAGGTCGCCGCCGGACGGGTCGACCCGGACGACCTCACCGACGGGGACGCCGGGCACGAAGGGCTTGTCCTTGCTGGAGCCGAACGTGACGAGGCGGTCGCCCTTCTTGACCTTGGCCTTGCCGTTCAGGAACTGGACGGACAGCGGGCGCGAGCCCTGGCCGGTGGCGAAGCCGAGTTCGTCGGTGGACTCCATCCGGGTGCCGACGGTGAAGTCGGGGTCGTTGGCCAGGAGCACCGTGGCGGTGTCCGGGCCGACGGTGGTGACGCGGCCGACGAGTCCGTCGCCGTTGAGGACGGTCATGTCGCGCTTGAGCCCGTCCTTGGAGCCGGCGTCGATGGTGACCGTCCAGGAGAAGCCCTGGGCCGCTCCTATGGCGATGACTTCGGCGGCCTTGATGCCGTACTGGCCGGCGTCCGACTTCTTGAGCATCTTGTCGAGCTCGCGGACCCGGCTGCGGTTGCGGTCGTCGCTGCCCAGCCTCGCCTTGAGTTCGGCGTTCTGCTGCTCCAGCGCGGCGATCTTGTCGTGGCGGGAGCCGGAGGCGCGTACCGCCCCTATGGCGTTGCCCACCGGGTCGACCGCTGCCGCCACGCCGTTCTCCACCGGTCCGAAGACGGTGGCGGCGGCCTGCCGGGCGCCGTCCACCGGAGACGCCTCGCCGCCTCGGATGTCCACCGTGATCAGTGCGAATGCGATGGCGATCAGCAGCACCAGGAGCAGCCGGCTCTCTCGTGTGTCCCTCACGTGCGGCGGCCGTGCCTTCCTCGTAGGAATGTTCGTGCCTGTATATCAACGATCCTCCGTGCGGGGCCGCAGCGTCCGCACGGAGGGCCGTGGAGTCACTACCGTCGGGGCTGGGCGTCCAGCACCTGCTGGAGCGCCTCGAACTCCTCGACGCACTTGCCGGATCCGAGCGCGACGGAGTCCAGCGGGTCCTCGGCGATGTGGATCGGCATGCCCGTCTCGTGGCGCAGCCGCTCGTCCAGGCCGCGCAGCAGCGCGCCGCCGCCGGTCAGGACGATGCCGCGGTCCATGACGTCGCCGGACAGTTCCGGCGGGCACTTGTCCAGCGTCGTCTTGACCGCGTCGACGATCGCGTTGACCGGCTCCTCGATCGCCTTGCGGACCTCGGCGGCGGAGATGACCACGGTCTTGGGCAGGCCCGAGACGAGGTCGCGGCCGCGGATCTCGGTGTGCTCGTCCTTCTCCAGGTCGAACGCCGAGCCGATGGTGATCTTGATCTGTTCGGCGGTGCGCTCGCCGAGCAGGAGCGAGTACTCCTTCTTGATGTGCTGGATGATCGCGTTGTCCAGCTCGTCACCGGCGACCCGGATCGACTGGGCGGTGACGATTCCGCCGAGCGAGATGACCGCGACCTCGGTGGTGCCGCCACCGATGTCGACGACCATGTTGCCGGTGGCCTCGTGGACCGGCAGACCGGAGCCGATGGCCGCCGCCATGGGCTCCTCGATGATGTGCACCTGGCGCGCGCCGGCCTGCGTCGACGCCTCGATGACGGCGCGTCGCTCGACCCCGGTGATGCCGGAGGGCACGCAGACGACGACCCGGGGGCGGGCCAGGTAGCGGCGCTTGTGGATCTTCAGGATGAAGTAGCGGAGCATCCGCTCCGTGATCTCGAAGTCGGCGATCACGCCGTCCTTCAGGGGCCGTACGGCAACGATGTTGCCCGGCGTACGGCCGATCATCTTCTTGGCCTCGGAGCCGACCGCCAGGATGCCGCCGGTGTTGGTGTTGATGGCCACGACGGACGGCTCGTTCAGAACGATGCCGCGCCCCCTGACGTACACCAGCGTGTTGGCAGTCCCGAGGTCGATAGCCATGTCACGGCCGATGAACGACATTGAGTTCCCCTTGTTCCCCATGAGGATGCGTCGGGCCTTCCCAAGCGAAAGCGGTGATGGCTTGTTTTTGGTAGGCGGGATGAGCGCTGCGGGCGTGGAAGCTTCCATCGTAGTGCCGGACACGCCGACACAGCGCGAGGGTCCTTCGCCATGCTGAGCAGAACGGGTGGCCGTTCCACTCATGGTGACGTTACGTCGAGGCCATGCGTTCCCGCGATCCGGGGCCGTATGCCGAAGGGCGACCGAATTACTTCGGTCGCCCCAGGTCGTGCGCTGTTCGGCTGATCCGAGGTCAGGAAAGGCCCGAGAAGAACAGCTTCATCTCCCGCTCCGCGGACTCCTCGGAGTCCGAGGCGTGGATGAGGTTCTCCCGGGTGATGGTGCCGAAGTCACCGCGGATCGAGCCGGGCGCGGCGGCGATCGGGTCGGTGGGGCCGGCGAGGGCGCGGACGCCCTCGATGACCCGCTCGCCCTCGGCCACCAGGGCGACGACCGGGCCGGACTGCATGAACTCGACCAGCGGCTCGTAGAACGGGCGGCCGACGTGCTCGGCGTAGTGCTGCTCCAGCGTGGCGCGGTCGAGGGTACGGAGCTCCAGCGCCGTGATCTTCCAGCCGGCCTTGCGCTCGATGCGGCCGACGATCTCGCCGACCAGACCGCGACGGACGGCGTCGGGCTTCAGAAGAACGAGGGTGCGCTGGCTCATGTGCGGCTCCTTGCAGGCATACGGGTGCGGTGAGGCGAGGTTACAGGGGCACGGTGACGGGCCGGCGGCCGGGTTTGGGCCGCCGGGGGCCCGGGCGTGCCGGGCCGGGGCCGGAGGCCGCCGGCCCGCCTCTCAGCCGCCGGCCGGCGCCTGGGCCGCCTCCTGCGCGGCCCACCGGGCCTTGGCCTCGTCGATCTTGCGGCCGTAGTGCACGGAGGCCCACCACAGGCCGCCGAAGACGAGGCCGAGGATGAACATCATCGGGACGACGAAGCCACTGGCGACCAGCGCGATCTGGAGCGCCCAGCCGAGCTGTACGCCTCCGGGGCGGGTGAGCATCCCGCAGAGCAGCACGGAGAGCAGCATGCCGATGCCGCAGACCGTCCAGACGGTCGCGGACGTCAGGTCGTCGGACTTCATCGCGACGAGTCCGGCGAACCCGATGACGAAGAACTCACCGATCAGCGTCGATGCACAGAGCGTACGCACGTCGGTCAGCGCCTTCCCAGAAGCAGCCGGGCCTCGCCGACCGTGATCACGGATCCGGTCACCAGCACCCCGGCGCCCGCGTACTCGTCCTCTTCCTCGGCGAGGGTGATCGCCGCCTCCAGCGCGTCGTCGAGCCGGGGTTCCACCTGGACCCGGTCGTTGCCGAAGACCTCGACGGCGACGGCGGCGAGCTCGTCGGCGTCCATCGCGCGTCCGCTGGAGTTCTGGGTGACGACGACCTCGGCGAAGATCGGTTCGAAGGCTTCCAGGAGCCCCCGGACGTCCTTGTCGGCGCTGGCGCCGACCACTCCGATCAGCCGGGAGAAGCCGAACGCCTCGGAGAGCCCCTCGGCGGTGGCGCGGGCGCCGGCCGGGTTGTGCGCGGCGTCCAGGACGACGGTCGGGCTGGAGCGGACGACTTCCAGGCGTCCCGGCGAGATCACCGAGGCGAAGGCCTTGCGGACGATGTCGGCGTCGAGCGATCCGGCCTGCTCGGCGCCGATGCCGAAGAACGCCTCGACCGCGCAGAGCGCCACCACCGCGTTGCGCGCCTGGTGGGCGCCGTACAGCGGCAGGAAGACGTCCGGGTACTCGCCGCCGAGGCCGCGCAGCGTCAGCAGCTGGCCGCCGACCGCGATCTCCCGGGAGACGACGCCGAACTCCATGCCCTCGCGCGCGACGGTCGCGTCGACCTCGACGGCCTTCTTCAGCATCACCTGGGCGGCGTCGACGGGCTGCTGGGCGAGGATGACCGTGGCGCCCTGCTTGATGATCCCGGACTTCTCCACCGCGATCTCGCCCGGCGTGGAGCCCAGCCGGTCGGTGTGGTCCAGCGAGATGGGGGTGACGACGGCGACCGTGGAGTCGATCACGTTGGTCGCGTCCCAGCTGCCGCCCATGCCGACCTCGACGACGGCGACGTCGACCGGCGCGTCGGCGAAGGCCGCGTACGCCATGCCGGTGAGCACCTCGAAGAAGGAGAGCCGGTAGGGCTGCTGTGCGTCGACCATCTCGACGTACGGCTTGATGTCCTGGTACGTCTCGACGAACCGCTCGGGGTCCATCGGGGAGCCGTCCAGGGTGATCCGCTCGGTGATCGACTGGACGTGCGGCGAGGTGTAGCGGCCGGTGCGCAGGTCGAAGGCGCCGAGCAGGGCCTCGATCATGCGGGCCGTGCTCGTCTTGCCGTTGGTCCCGGTGATGTGGATGGAGGGATAGGCGCGCTGCGGCTCGCCGAGCACGTCCATCAGCGCGGCGATGCGCGCCACGGACGGCTCCAGCTTGGTCTCGCCCCAGCGCCCGGCGAGCTCCTGCTCCACCGCGCGCAGCGCCTTGTCCACCTCCGGGTCGGTGGGGCGGGCGGGGACCTCGTCGCCCTGGGGCGGTCCGGAGGCGGCGCGCAGCGTGCGGCTCCCGGCCTCGATCACCGCCAGGTCGGGGTCGCGCTGGGTCGCTTCGTCGACGATCTCCGCGAAGGTCTCGTCGGAGTCGGACGCGTCGTGCCGGTCGGAAGGGCGGGGCTCACTCACAGGGCCAGTCTACGGACCGGCACGGACATCACGCGCAGCGCCCGGCGGGGCGGGTACGGCGGAGCCCCCGCCTCCTCGTGCGCGTACGAGGGGGCGGGGGCTCCGTGCGTCGTCTCCGGGGTCAGCTCGCCGGCAGGCTCGCCAGCTGGCCGCTGATCCGTTCGATGTCGGCCTCGGCCTTGGCGAGCCGGCCGCGGATCTTGTCGACCACGTTGTCCGGCGCCTTGCCGAGGAACGCCTCGTTGTTCAGCTTTCCGTGGGCCTGCGCCTTCTCCTTCTCGGCGGCTGCCAGGTCCTTCGTCAGGCGCTTGCGCTCGGCCTCGACGTCGATCGTGCCGGACAGGTCGAGGGCGACGGTGGCGCCCGCGACCGGCAGCGACGCGGTGGCGTGGAAGCCGTCCCCGGCGGGCTGCAGACGCAGCAGCTGGCGGATGGCCGCCTCGTGTGGGGCGAGCGGGGTGCCGGTCAGGGTGAGCTCGGCCGGCACCTTCTGGCCGGGCTGCAGGCCCTGGTCGGAGCGGAAGCGGCGGACCTCGGTGACGACCTGCTGGACGAGCTCGATCTCCTTCTCGGCGGCGTCGTCACGGAAGCCGCTGTCCTTCGGCCAGTCGGCGATGACGACGGACTCGCGGCCGGTGAGCGCGGTCCACAGGGTCTCGGTGACGAACGGGACGACGGGGTGCAGCAGTCGCAGCATCACGTCGAGGACCTCGCCCAGGACCCGGCCCGAGACCTCGGCCGGGCGGCCGCCGCCGAAGAACGTGGTCTTGGACAGTTCGACGTACCAGTCGAAGACCTCGTCCCAGGCGAAGTGCCGCAGCGCCTCGCTGAGCTTGGAGAACTGGAAGTCGTCGTAGTACGCGTCGACTTCGGCGACCGTCTTGTTGAGGCGGGACAGGATCCAGCGGTCCGTCACCGACATCTCGTCGGCGGACGGCAGTTCGCCCTCGATCGTCGCGCCGTTCATCAGCGCGAAGCGGGTGGCGTTCCAGATCTTGTTGGAGAACTTGGCGGAACCCTGGACCCACTCCTCGCCGATCGGCACGTCGACGCCGGGGTTGGCACCGCGCGCGAGGGTGAAACGCAGCGCGTCGGAGCCGTACTTGTCCATCCAGTCCAGCGGGTTGACCACGTTGCCGAAGGACTTCGACATCTTCTTGCCGTGCTCGTCGCGGACCATGCCGTGCAGCACGATCGTCCCGAACGGCGGGACGCCGTCGTTGACGTACAGGCCGAACATCATCATCCGGGCGACCCAGAAGAAGAGGATGTCGTAGCCGGTGACCAGGACGGAGTTCGGGTAGAACTTCGCGAGGCTGTCGGTCTGTTCGGGCCAGCCGAGCGTGGAGAACGGCCACAGGCCGGAGGAGAACCAGGTGTCCAGGACATCGCTGTCCTGGGTCCAGCCCTCACCGGTGGGCGCCTCGTCGTCCGGTCCGACGCAGACGACCTCGCCGTTCGGGCCGTACCAGACGGGGATGCGGTGGCCCCACCAGAGCTGGCGCGAGATCGTCCAGTCGTGGAGGTTGTCGACCCAGTCGAAGTACCGCTTCTCCATCTCCTGCGGGTGGATCTTGACCTTGCCGTCGCGGACGGCGTCGCCGGCCGCCTTGGCGAGCGGGGCGACCTTGACCCACCACTGGAGGGACAGGCGCGGCTCGATGGTGGTCTTGCAGCGCGAGCAGTGGCCGACGGAGTGGACGTACGGCCGCTTCTCGGCGACGATCCGGCCGTCGGCGCGCAGGGCGGCGACGATGGCGGAGCGGGCCTCCAGGCGGTCCAGGCCCTGGAAGGGGCCGGGGACGGTGATGACGGCGCGCTCGTCGAGGACGGTGAGGAACGGCAGGTCGTGGCGCTTGCCGATCTCGAAGTCGTTCGGGTCGTGGGCGGGGGTCACCTTGACGGCGCCGGTGCCGAACGCGGGGTCGACGTGGTGGTCGGCGACGACCGGGATCGTACGGTCGGTCAGCGGCAGCTTGATCCGCTTGCCGACCAGGTGCTTGTAGCGCTCGTCGTCGGGGTGGACGGCGACGGCGGTGTCACCGAGCATCGTCTCGGCGCGGGTGGTGGCGACGACGATGGTCTCGTCGCCCTCGCCGTACTGCATGGAGACGAGCTCGCCGTCGTCCTCCTGGTACTCGACCTCGATGTCGGAGATCGCGGTGAGACAGCGCGGGCACCAGTTGATGATGCGCTCGGCGCGGTAGATCAGCCCGTCGTCGTACATCTGCTTGAAGACGGTCTGGACGGCCTTGGACAGGCCCTCGTCCATGGTGAAGCGCTCACGGGACCAGGCGACGCCCTCGCCGAGCCGGCGCATCTGTCCGGAGATCTGGCCGCCGGACTCGTTCTTCCACTGCCAGACGCGCTCGACGAAGGCCTCGCGGCCCAGGTCGTGGCGGGACTTGCCCTCCTTGGCGAGCTCGCGCTCGACGACGTTCTGGGTGGCGATGCCGGCGTGGTCCATGCCGGGCTGGTAGAGCGCCTCGAACCCCTGCATCCGCTTGCGGCGGACGAGGGCGTCGATCAGCGTGTGCTCGAAGGCGTGTCCCAGGTGCAGGGAGCCGGTGACGTTGGGCGGCGGGATGACGATGGAGTACGGCGGCTTCTCGCTGTGCTCGTCGGCCTCGAAGTAACCACGCTCCACCCAGCGCTCGTACAGCTTCCCCTCTACCTCGGCCGGCGTGTACTGGGTCGGCAGTTCGGGGGTGCTGGCTGGCTGCTGCGCTGGGTTCTCGGTCACGCCCACAGTTTAGGGCCGTCACAGGCGTGCACTGAAACCGGTTTGTTCAGTAACGGTGTGCCTCCCGGTGCCCCACGTCCACGGGCCTTCCGTCAGGATGTTCGGAACGCATAAGAACGCATGAGCATGACGAACAGGGGACACCGCAGATGAGCTACAACCAGCCGGGCCCGTACGGTGGCCAGCCGCCGCAGGGCCAGCCCGGACCGTACGGCCAGCAGCCGGGCCCGTACGGCGGCCAGCCGCCGCAGGGCCAGCCCGGTTACGGCTACCCGCAGCAGGCTCCCCAGGGCGTCCCGCCGCAGCAGCCCCCGCAGCCGGGCTACGGCTACCCGCAGGCCCAGCAGCCCGGACCGTACGGCCAGCAGCCCCCCACTCCCCCGTACGGCGGCCAGCCGGCCTACGGCCAGCAGCCCCCGTTCCCCCCGGCCGGACAGCCGAAGAAGAAGACCGGCCTGATCGTGGGCGCCGTCGTCGTGGCGCTGGCGGTCATCGGCGGCGGGGTGTACTTCCTGACGTCGGGCGGGGGCGCCAGCAACAGCGATGTGGCGGACTCCACCAAGGGGTACAAGCTGACGCCGACGGAGACGCTGGACGGGTACAAGAAGGGCAGCAGCAGCGACAGCGCCAACGGCCCGCTGAGCGGTGCCGACAAGACCAGGGTCGAGGCCGCCGGGATCAAGAACCCCAACGGGGCCGGTGCGGACTACCAGGGCGGTTCCGAGAAGGACCTGAGCCTGAAGATGATCAACCTTCAGGGCTACTGGGGCGATGTCAGCGACCCGGCCTCCGTGATCAACAGCTCGTTCGACCAGGCCAAGGCGAACATGACGAAGGGCGAGGACGGCTCCAAGGCCGAGCTGATCGGCTCGCCCAAGGACGTGACCCCGGCCGGCTTCAAGGGCGCGCTGATGAGGTGCCAGAACATCAAGGTCGACATCGAGGGCGGTGACGGCACCGTCGAGAACGGGCCGAAGACCATGCAGGCGCCCATCTGCATCTGGGCCGACTACAGCACCGTCGGCATCGTCACCGGCATCGACATGGGTCTCGCCCTGAAGAACAAGGCGATGTCGCAGGACGACGTCGCCGCGGTCACGGCGAAGCTCTACAACTCCTCCCGCACCAAGATCTGACCCGCGCGACGCGAAGGGGCGCCCCGCCGACTGAACCGGCGGGGCGCCCCTTCGCGTTGTCCGCGAACCGCGGCTACGCCGACTTCTCGTGCCGCCCGTCGTCGCCCTTGCCGATCGTCCGCGGCTCGCGCGGGACCAGGGTCGGGTTGACGTTGTTGCGGACCACGTCCGCCGTGATGACGACCCGGGCGACGTCCTTGCGGGACGGCACCTCGTACATCACCGACTGGAGGACCTCCTCCATGATGGCGCGCAGACCGCGCGCGCCGGTCTGGCGCAGGATCGCCTGGTCGGCGATGGCCTCCAGCGCCTCGCGCTCGAAGTCCAGCTCCACGCCGTCGAGTTCGAACAGCCGCTGGTACTGCTTCACCAGGGCGTTGCGCGGCTCGATGAGGATCTGGAGCAGGGCCTCGCGGTCCAGGTTGTGGACCGAGGTCAGGACCGGGAGGCGGCCGATGAACTCGGGGATCATCCCGAACTTCACCAGGTCCTCCGGCATGACCTCCTGGAACTGGTCGCTCGCCTGGATCTCCCGCTTGGAGCGGATCGTGGCG
This sequence comes from Streptomyces sp. NPDC005803, assembly GCF_040630435.1. Classification (NCBI taxonomy): domain Bacteria; kingdom Bacillati; phylum Actinomycetota; class Actinomycetes; order Kitasatosporales; family Streptomycetaceae; genus Streptomyces; species Streptomyces sp. NPDC005803. The sequence goes on from NZ_JBEXXO010000005.1 coordinate 274,934, forward strand.
CCGAAGCCGATGCCCTTGGCGCCGGCCCGGGACTCGATGATCTTCTCGAGGCCGGAGAACGCGCCGCCCACGATGAACAGCACGTTCGTCGTGTCGATCTGGATGAACTCCTGGTGGGGGTGCTTCCGGCCGCCCTGCGGCGGGACGGAGGCGGTGGTGCCCTCCAGGATCTTCAGCAGGGCCTGCTGGACGCCCTCGCCGGAGACATCCCGGGTGATCGACGGGTTCTCGCTCTTGCGGGCGACCTTGTCGATCTCGTCGATGTAGATGATCCCGGTCTCGGCCTTCTTGACGTCGTAGTCCGCGGCCTGGATCAGCTTCAGCAGGATGTTCTCGACGTCCTCGCCGACATAGCCGGCCTCCGTCAGCGCCGTCGCGTCGGCGATGGCGAACGGGACGTTGAGCATGCGGGCCAGCGTCTGCGCGAGGAGGGTCTTGCCCGAGCCCGTGGGGCCCAGCAGCAGGATGTTGGACTTGGCGAGTTCGATCGCGTCGTCGCGGTTCGCACCGCCGCCGTTCTCCCCGGCCTGGACCCGCTTGTAGTGGTTGTACACAGCGACCGAGAGGGCCTTCTTCGCGGGCTCCTGCCCGACGACGTACCCCTCGAGGAACTCGTAGATCTCGCGGGGCTTGGGAAGCTCTTCCCAGCGGACCTCGCTCGTCTCCGCGAGCTCCTCCTCGATGATCTCGTTGCAGAGATCGATGCACTCGTCGCAGATGTAGACACCGGGTCCCGCGATGAGCTTCTTCACCTGCTTCTGGCTCTTTCCGCAGAACGAGCACTTGAGCAGGTCGCCGCCATCACCGATGCGTGCCACGAGGTGCTTCCCCTTCGCCTGGGAGACGCCTGGTTCAGCGGCTCCTGGTGCCTCTATCCGACGGTACCTTGCCTGGGCCCCCGTTCGGGCCCCCCTTGGCACGGTTCACACGGCCGAGGCCGGGTGACCCTGCCGTACCAAGGGGTAAAGGCCGACGTCAGGCGGCCGCTCCGGCCGCGCTCTTGCGGGTCGAGACGATCTGGTCGACCAGACCGTAGGCGAGGGCGTCCTCGGCGGTCAGGATCTTGTCGCGCTCGATGTCGTCACGGATCTTGTCGATCGGCGTGGTGGAGTGCTTGGCCAGCATCTCCTCCAGCTGGGTCCGCATCCGCAGGATCTCGTTGGCCGCGATCTCCAGGTCGGAGAGCTGCTCGCGGCCGGTCTGCGAGGACGGCTGGTGGATCAGGACGCGGGCGTTGGGCAGCGCCATGCGCTTGCCCGGCGTGCCTGCGGCGAGCAGCACCGCGGCGGCGGAGGCCGCCTGGCCCATGCAGACCGTCTGGATGTCCGGCTTCACGAACTGCATCGTGTCGTAGATCGCGGTGAGCGCGGTGAACGAGCCGCCGGGGCTGTTGATGTAGATGGAGATGTCCCGGTCCGGGTCCATCGACTCCAGGCACAGCAGCTGCGCCATGACGTCGTTGGCGGACGCGTCGTCGATCTGCACGCCGAGGAAGATCACGCGCTCCTCGAAGAGCTTCGCGTACGGGTCGTACTCACGCACGCCCTGCGAGGTGCGCTCCACGAAGCGCGGGACGATGTAGCGGTTGTCCACCTGCGGGCCGGTGTAGAGGCCGCTCGCGGAGGCGCCGGAGAAGTTGTTCATGTGGGTGTTCACCATCCTGGTGGCGTTCTGTGGGCTGGGTGTCTCGGCGTACGAGAGATGCGGTGCGGTACGACGCGATCCGGTGGGAACCGGATCAGGCGCCGGTGCCGCCGCCGCCCGGAACGCCCGATGCGATCGTGATGATCTCGTCGATGAGGCCGTAGTCCTTGGCCTCCTCCGCGGTGTACCAGCGGTCGCGGTCGCCGTCGCGGATGATCGTCTCCACGGTCTGGCCGGAGTGGCGGGCGGTGATCTCCGCCATCCGCTGCTTGGTGCGCAGCAGGTACTGGGCCTGGATCTTGATGTCCGAGGCCGTACCGCCGATGCCGGCCGAACCCTGGTGCATGAGGATGTCGGTGTTCGGGAGCGCGAAGCGCTTGCCGGCGGTTCCGCCGGTGAGCAGGAACTGGCCCATGGAGGCCGCCATGCCCATACCGATGGTGACCACGTCGTTCGGGATGTACTGCATGGTGTCGTAGACCGCCATGCCTGCCGTCACCGAGCCACCGGGGCTGTTGATGTAGAGGTAGATGTCCTTGTCCGGCTCGGCGGCAAGGAGAAGCAGCTGTGCGGTGATCTTGTTGGCGATGTCATCGTCGACCTGCTGACCGAGGAAGATGATGCGTTCGCCGAGCAGTCGGCTGTAGACCTGGTCACCGAGGCCTCCACCGAGGGACGGCTCTCCGGCGGCGTAGGGCATCAGATTCGTCACGTATCCACCTGCTCGTCTCTGACGGCTCCGGCCGTCTCAGCGTCTTCGTACCGGGTGGGCCGGGACTCCCCGACCCTTCCTCTTCATGGACCCTAACGCGCAGGTGGGACAACGCCATCCCGCTTCCGCAACTGTTCGCTGGGAGCGCAAGCTCCGCAGTCCGCACAAGGGTTGTGGGGGGCGTCCGCCGATACGACGACGGGCTCCGGACGCGGTGGCGTCCGGAGCCCGTCGTACGGGTTCAGCGCGAGGCTCAGGCCTCGTTCTTCTCCTCGGCGGCGTCGGTGGCGGCCTCGGCGGTCTCGACCGCGTCGGTGGCCTCCTCCTCGTCCTCCAGCTCGACGACCTCACCGTTGGTGTCGACGACCTTGGCGGCCTCGACGACCACGGCCAGCGCCTTGCCGCGGGCGACCTCGCCGACGAGCATCGGCACCTGGCCGCCTTCGACGACGGCCTGGGCGAACTGGTCCGGGCTCATGCCGGAGGAAGCGGCGCGCCGCATGAGGTGCTCGGTGAGCTCCTCCTGGTTGACGTTCAGCTTCTCCTTGTTGACGAGCTCGTCAAGGATGAACTGGGTCTTGATGCCCTTGACGGCCTGCTCGGACGTCTCGGCCTCGAACTCCTCGAGGGTCTTGCCCTGGATCTCCAGGTACTTCTCGAGGTCGAGACCCATCTGGCCGAGCTGGTGGTGCTCCAGGTTGTGCTTGCGGGTCTGGACCTCGTCCGCGAGCAGCTTCTCCGGGATCGGGACCTCGGCGAGCTTCAGCAGCTCCTCCAGGACGCGCTCCTGGGCCTGGGTGGCCTGCTCGTACTGCTTGGTGTCCTCCAGGCGCTTACGGCTGTCCGCCTTCAGCTCCTCCAGCGTGTCGAACTCGCTGGCCATCTGGGCGAACTCGTCGTCCAGCTCGGGGAGCTCGCGGGCGGCGACGGCGGTGACCTTGACGGTGACCTCGGCGTCCTTGCCCTCGGCGGAGCCGCCCTTCAGCTGGGAGGTGAAGGTGGCCTCGCCACCCGCCTCCAGGCCGGTGACGGCGTCGTCGATGCCTTCGAGGAGCTCGCCGGAACCGATGGTGTACGAGACACCCTCGGCCACGCCGTCCTCGAGGACCTCGCCCTCGACCTTGGCCTGCAGGTCGATCGTCACGACGTCGCCCTCGGCGGCGGCGCGCTCGACCGGGTTGGTCGAGGCGAAGCGCTCGCGGAGCTGCTCCACGGCCTTCTCGACGTCCTCGTCGCTGACCTCGAGCGCGTCGACGGTGACCTCGATGCCGGAGTAGTCCGGGATCTCGATCTCGGGGCGTACGTCCACCTCGGCGGTGAAGGACAGCAGCTCGCCGTCCTTCAGCTCCGTGATGTCGACCTCCGGCTGCCCGAGGACGTTGAGCTCACCCTCGTTGACGGCCTCGGTGTAGAACTTCGGGAGCGCGTCGTTGACGGCCTCCTCCAGCACTGCGCCACGGCCGAACCGCTGGTCGATGACCCGGTTGGGGATCTTGCCCTTGCGGAACCCCTTCACCGTGACCTGCTGGTTGATCTTCTTGTACGCCGCGTCGAGGCTGTCCTTGAGCTCCTCGAAGGGCACCTCGATGCTGAGCCGAACCCGGGTCGGGTTCAGGGTCTCCACGGCGCTCTTCACGGTTCGGTCTCCTTGGTGGCTGACTTCTTGGGGTTCTGCTCCACCGCACAGGAGGCGGCTTCGCGGACCGAGCCCGGTACATCAGACACACGGGCACGCATTTTGCATAGTAACGGCAAGGGGGAGAACTCCCACAATGCGATCTTGCCGGTGGTCGGGGTGGCCGGATTCGAACCGACGACCTTCCGCTCCCAAAGCGGACGCGCTACCAAGCTGCGCCACACCCCGTCGGTGCGACACGTAGGGTACATGCCGACAGGCGGTGCGGCGGACGCTTTACGCGGGTCTCGCCGGCCTCGGCGCCGCGCGCCGCAATCGGGTGTGCGGGCAGCACCCGCGACCCGCTACGATGCTTCTCGTGCCGCGGTCGTCGTGACCTGCGGTGCGCTGCATGCGGGCGTAGCTCAATGGTAGAGCCCTAGTCTTCCAAACTAGCTACGCGGGTTCGATTCCCGTCGCCCGCTCCATGCTTCGGGCCCGGCCCGGCGGATCCCCTCGGGGATGTCGCCGGACCGGGCCCTTCGCGTTTCCCGGGCGCGTCCTCCGGGGCGGCGCCGCCGCCCCGGGGCCGGAGGCCTCAGAAGCTGATCTGGTTGATGGTCTCCGCTATCGAGTTCATGAACCTGTTGATCGACGGCGCCATGCCGGTCGATGCCAGGAAGAAGCCGAAGAGCACCGCGACGATCGCGGGTCCGGCCTTGATGGAGCCACCTCGGATCAGGACCACCAGGATGATCGCCAAAAGAAGCACCACGGACAGTGAAATGGCCACGACTGCTCACACCCTCGGTCGGTCCGCCTTGCCGGCCCGGAGGCGTGCGGCCGCGCACTCCTCCGTTGCGCCCATCGTGCCACCAACTCCCCTGTGGTCGCTGCCAGGTGACGAATCGACCTGTCGATATCACGCCATCTTGCGCCCCCTGCGCCCCCTGCGCGCCGGTCAGCCGGCCGAGCCGGGCCGGACGCCCGGGCGCAAGGGGCGTACGGGCACCGGGGCGCAGGGGCGGGGCCGTCGACCGATGAGCCGGGAGTGAAAAGCCTGTTTTCACCGAGGTAATTGCGACGGTGATCGTTTCGGTATCCACACGGTTTATTCACAGGCATTGCCGACACCCGCGCGGGCCGTAATGCGCCGCCCTCAACTACCTGCCGATATGCACCCTTTAAGGCGGATTAACGCGGGCATACCGGACAGATTTTGATGGTTTGGCATTTGATCGGACGGGCACACGCAATATGCGGCGGCGGTTTTACGCAGGGCAATTGATACGTCTAGGGTGCCTGAGATGTTGCACGCTCCGAACGCATTTCAGAGGGCCACGCTCCCGCCGGCGACCCGGGAGTCGGAGCCCAGACACCAAGCAGCGGTGACCACCGACGACGGGCTCGCTCCGGCCAGTGGGCCCGCGCGGACGGTCGCCGCGAAGGGGCGTGACGCCTACTTCGACAACGCCAAGTACCTGGCCATCGTGCTGGTCGCGGTGGCTCATTCATGGGTGCCGGTCATGGAGGGGAGCAGGGCCGCCCGTGCGCTGTACATGGTGACGTACACCTTCCACATGCCGGCCTTCATCATCATCTCCGGCTATTTCTCACGCTCGTTCGACATGAGCCCGGCCAAGGTGAAGCGCCTGGTCACCGGTGTCGTCGTTCCGTACCTCGTCTTCGAGACGGCGTTCACGCTGTTCCGGCGGTACGCGGGCGGCGCGCCCGACACCGCGTTCAGCCTGACCGAACCCTGGTACGTCACCTGGTTCCTGATCGCCCTGTTCGTCTGGCGGCTCACCACACCCCTGTGGCGCAGCCTGCGCCACCCGCTGGCGGTCTCCCTCGTCATCGCCGCCCTCGCCTCGGTCACGCCCGGCATCGGCGGCGATCTCGACCTGCCGCGCGTACTGAACTTCCTGCCGTTCTTCGTGCTCGGCCTCCAGCTCAAACCGGAGCACTTCCAGTTGGTCCGCCGCCGCGAGGTGCGACTGCTGGCCCTGCCGCTGTTCGCCGGCGCCTTGGCCCTCGCCTACTGGGCGGCGCCCCGGATGAAACTGGGCTGGTTCCTGCGCAACGACGCCGCCCAGGACATGGGCGCCCCCTGGTGGTCGGGCGTGGTGATGACGCTCGTCCTGTTCGGCTGCGCGACGCTGCTCACCGCCGGCTTCCTGGCCTGGGTCCCCCGGCGCCGCACGTGGTTCACGGTGCTCGGAGCCGGGTCGATCTGCGGCTACCTGCTCCACGGGTTCATGGTGAAGGGCGCCGAATTCTCCGGCGTCCTCGACCACGCGTGGCTGATCTCGCCGACCGGACTGGTCCTGGTCACCGTCGTCGCGTCGGCGGGGGTGACGCTGATGTGCACGCCTCCGGTCCAACGCGCCCTGCGGTGCGTGACCGAACCGGACATGAACTGGGCCTTCCGGCGGGACTCCGCGAAGCTCTCAGAGCGGGACACCGCGAAGCTCTCAGAGCGGGACTCCGCGAAGCTCTGAGAGCGGGACACCGACCGCCGCGCACCGGACACCTCGTGGTCCGGCCCGAGAACGGGCCGGACCACGAGGTGTTGGCTCAATCCCGCTGTTCCATGGGCGGTTGCGGCGCGGTGAGCCCGAGCAGCCCTCGTACCAGCGCATACTTCTCGGTCAGCCGGGTACGGGTCGCCGGGTCCAGCACCGCCAGTCGGGCCGGGTCGGCGTTGTGCGCGAGGTCGGCCTCCTTGACCAGCAGGGCGCCGGGCGTGGCCAGGATGCGCCGGGCGTACGCCGGCAGATCCTCTCCGTCCCGTTTGGTGACGGCGAGGACCATGTCCTTCACCTGCGGCGGCAGCGCCGCCCCGGCCAGCCACCCCTCCGGCAGGGCGTCGTCCTCGACCGCGTCGTGCAGCCAGGCCGCGGCGATCTGTTCGTCGCTGCCGCCCCGGACCCGCACCCCTTCGGCGACGGCCGCGAGGTGCTCGGCGTACGGCCTGCCCGCCTTGTCGCGCTGCGCGGCATGGGCCTCGCGGGCGATGGCCTCGATTTCGGCCAGGGTCAGCTGTGCGGGCGATGCGGTCATGAGCCGAGCTTACGAGGACCCCCTCCCCGCCGTCCGGCCCCTTCCTCGCACGGCCGCGGGAGCGGCCACAGTTGCGACGTCAATCGTTCGGTAAACTAATTACTGACGATTTCTTGACGCTCTCTTGACCCGACGAAGGATCAGGCTCATCGGACACGCAGACACGCTCATCGCCATGGGCGGCGCCTTCCTCGCCGCCGCAGTCCTCGCCCGCATCGGCAGCCGCATCGGGCTGCCCACCATCCCGCTGTTCATCCTGGCCGGCATCCTGCTCGGCCCGCACACCCCCGGCATCGTCCTCGTCGCCGATCCGCACGACCTCGAGATGCTCTCCGCGCTCGGTCTGGTGCTGCTGCTCTTCTACCTCGGCCTGGAATTCCACCTCGACGACCTGAAAGCGGGCGGCCGCAAGATGGCCCTCGCGGGCGGGACCTACCTCGCCCTCAACGTCGGCGCCGGGCTCGGCTTCGGCTTCGCACTGGGCTGGGGCACGTCGGAGGCACTGGTCCTCGCCGGAGTGCTCGGCATCTCGTCCTCGGCCATCGTGACCAAGGTCCTGGTGGACCTCGGCCGCATCGGCAATCCGGAGACCAAGCCGATCCTCGGCATCATCGTCGTCGAGGACGTGTTCCTCGCCCTGTACCTGGCGGCCCTCCAGCCGATCCTCTCGGGCGCCGACAGCCTCGCGTCGGCCGCGGCCGACGGCGGCAAGGCCTTCGGGTTCCTGCTGCTCCTCGCGCTGGCCGCCCGGTTCGGCACCAAGGTCATCGGCAAGCTCATCGGCACCCGGGACGACGAACTCCTCGTCATCTCCTTCCTCGGCGCCGCCGTCCTGGTGGCCGGCGTCTCGGAGTGGTTCGGGGTCGCGGACGCGATCGGCGCCTTCATGGTGGGGCTGATGCTCGGCAGCACCACCTCGGGTGAGCGCATCCTCAAGCTGGTCCACCCGCTGCGCGACGCCTTCGGCGCGATCTTCTTCTTCGCGTTCGGCCTCTCCATCGACCCCGGCGATCTGCCGGCCGTGCTCTGGCCGGTCCTGGCCGCCGTGGCGGTGACCCTCGCCATGAACGTCGTCGCGGGGCTCGCCGCCGCCAAGGTGTACGCGTTCGGCCCGCAGGCCACGGCGAACATCTCCACGACGCTGGTGGCGCGCGGCGAATTCGCCCTGATCCTCGCCACGATGGCGGCGGGCGCGGGGCTGGACGAACGGCTCTCCCCGTTCATCGCGGGCTACGTACTCGTCCTCGCGGTCCTGGCCCCCCTGGCCGCCGGGCGCTCGCACTGGCTGGCCCGCCTGCTGCCCGGCGGGCGAGAGGTGAGTGCGCTCCCGATCCGGTGAGGGTCCGTCCCGCGTTGACGGACGTCCGGTTCGAACCGGTTGCGTACGGTTCCGGATTCAGGAGCGGCGTGACAGCAGGAGCAGCGCCCGGTCGTCGTTGACGTCCTTGGCGCAGGCCTCGATGAGGTGCCACGCAGCGCCCTCGAAGCCCGTGGTGACATAGCGGTCGGCCTCGCCCGTCAGCCGGTCGATGCCTTCCGCGATGTCACGGTCGGAGGCTTCCACCAGGCCGTCGGTGAACAGCATCAGGACGTCGCCGGGGGCCAGGTGGCCCTTCACGGCGTCGAACTCCGCCCCGTCGTACACCCCGAGCAGCGGCCCCTCCGCCGCCTTCTCCTCCCACTGGCCGCTGCCGGCGTGGAGCTGGAGGGCCGGTGGATGGCCCGCCGAGAGGAGTTCGTAGTCGCCCGACTCGAGGTCCAGCACCAGGTGGATCGAGGTGGCGAAGCCCTCGTCCCAGTCCTGGCGCAGCAGATAGCCGTTGGCGGCGGGCAGGAAGCCGTGCGGCGGCAGCGATCCGAGGAGCCCGCCGAAGGCGCCGGACAGCAGCAGCGCGCGGGAGCCGGCGTCCATGCCCTTGCCGGAGACGTCGGTGAGCACGGCTTCCAGGGTGCGGCCGCCGTTGGTCCGGGCCGCGACGACGAAGTCCCCGGAGAAGGACTGCCCGCCGGCCGGCCGGAGTGACATCTCGCGGTGCCATCCCTGCGGGAGGCGGGGCAGCGCGCTCTGGACCCGGATGCGTTCGCGCAGGTCGAAGAGCATCGTGCCGCCGCGCCGCCAGGGCACGCCGACCCTGGCGCGGAACTGGGCGAGGATCAGGCCCAGGAATCCGCAGGCGGCGACCGTCAGCACGGTGCCGGGGGTGACCCGGGCCGGCCCGTCCTCGTACGGACCGAGCCAGAGGGACTCCACGATCAGCGCCGCGGCGGCGGTCGCGTACAGGCCGAGCAGGCTGGCGGGCCGCAGCAGCAGGCCGCCGGCGACGATCGGCAGGACGAGCACGGTCGGCGAGCACCACACCGGGTTCAGCAGGGTGCCGCAGGTGATCGCCGGAACGGTCAGCAGCAGGGCGGCCAGGGCGATCCAGTCCGATCCGTCGCCGCGGAAGTAGTCGACCCCGGACCTGCGCAGGGTGGTGCGTACCCGGTGCGCCGATTTCTTCAATCGGGCCGGATATGTCTCTGCTCCTGCGCGTCGGGCCATTGCGGGGACCTTATCCACCCGGCGGGCTCCGGTGCAGGGTGACCCCTGTGACCATGCGTTCTAAAACGGCTCGCCCGTTTGCCGTACCGCTGGTAGGCATGGCGTATGACTACAGAGCTCCGCGTCCTGCGGCCGTCCGAATGGAACGAGTGGTTCACGTGTCTGGAGCTCGCGTTCGGCGGGGTGCAGGAGTCTCCGGAGCAACGTGAGCTGGACCAGGCGCTCACCGAGCCCGCGCGTTCCCTCGGGATCTGGGACGGCGACGACGTGGTCGCGACGGCGGGGGCGTTCAGCTTCCGGGTGGCCGTGCCCGGCGGAGCACTGGTGCCGGCGGCCGGGATCACGATGGTGAGCGTCGCGTCCACGCACCGCAGGCGCGGGCTGCTGACCTCGATGATGCGCCGCCAGCTCGACGACGTGCGGGCGCTGGGCGAGCCGATCGCCGTGCTCACGGCGTCGGAGCCCGCGATCTACGGCCGGTTCGGGTACGGGGCGGCGACCCGGCAGATGTCCCTGACGATCGACACGGACCGGGTGCGGCTGAGTGTCCCGCCGGGCACCGACGAGGTCCGCCTGCGGCACGCGCGGCAGGACGAGGCGGTCGCGGCGTGCGAGAGCGTGTACGCGCGCCTGGTGCCGGGCCGGCCCGGGACCCCGGCCCACGGACCCGGCTGGGAGCGCAAGGCGCTGGTCGATCCGGTGAGTGCGCGCCAGGGCGGCTCGGCACTGCAGTGCGTGCTGGCCGAGCGCGACGGCGAGCTGGTCGGCTATACGAACTACCACCTCAGGCCGGAGTGGGAGAAGGCGGGCCCCAAGGGCCGGGTCGTGGTGGCCGATCTGGCGGCACTCGATCCGGCGGCGTACGCGGCGCTGTGGCGGTATCTGTTCGAGATCGATCTGATGTCGACGGTCGAGGCGCGGAACCGGCCGGCGGACGACGCGGTGCTGCATCTGGTGTCGGACGTGCGGCGGTGCGACATCCGGCTGCGGGACTCGCTCCACGTACGGCTGGTGGACGTGGGCGCCGCGCTCGAGGCGCGGACCTACCGGGGGCCGCTGGACCTGGTGTTCGAGGTCGAGGACGCGTTCTGCCCGTGGAACGAGGGGCGTTGGCGGCTGACCGTCGACGCGAAGGGCGGCGCGTCGTGCAAGCGCACGGCGGACGCCGCGGATCTGTCGCTGTCCGTACGGGAGCTGGGCTCCGCCTACCTGGGCGGCGAGGCGCTGGGGGCGATGGCCCTGGCCGGGCGGGTACGGGAGCTGCGGACGGGTGCGGTCGCCGAGGCGTCGTCGGCGTTCCTGTCCGACGTGGCGCCGTGGCTGCCGCGGGGGTTCTAGCGGGTCCGGCCCATGAGTGCGGCGCCGCAGGCTTGGGCCGGACGGCCCCGGCTGCCGCGCGTCAGGCCGACTGGCAGCCCGGGCACCAGAACAGGTTCCGGGCGGCCAGATCCGCCGTGCGGATCTCCGTACCGCAGATGTGGCAGGACTGGCGGGCGCGCCGGTAGACGTACACCTCGCCGCCGTGGTCGTCCACGCGCGGCGGGCGGCCCATCGCCTCGGGCAGGTGCTCGGGGCGCACGGTGTCGATGCGGTTGTTCCGTACGCCCTCGCGCATCAGCGCGCCCAGGTCCGTCCAGATCGCGTCCCACTCGCGGCGGGTGAGGTCCCGGCCGGCCCGGTACGGGTCGATGCCGTGCCGGAACAGCACCTCGGCCCGGTAGACGTTGCCCACGCCGGCGACGACCTTCTGGTCCATCAGCAGGGCGGCCACGCTGATCCGGCTGCGGGAGATCCGCTGCCAGGCCCGCTCCCCGTCGTCGCCGGGGCGCAGCGGGTCGGGGCCCAGCCGGTCGTGTATCGCGTGCTTCTCGGCGTCGGTGATCAGTGCGCAGGTGGTGGGTCCGCGCAGATCCGCGTGGTGCTCGTCGTTCAGGAGGCGCAGCCGGACCGTGTCGGTGGGCGGCGGGGCCGGGACCGTACCGAAGCCGAGCTTGCCGAACAGGCCGAGGTGGATGTGGACCCAGAGGGTGTCCTGGAAGCCGAGGAAGAGGTGCTTGCCGTGGGCGTCCGCCCCGTCCAGCACCCGGCCGTCGAGCAGGGCGGCGCTGTCGGAGAACTTGCCCTGCGGGCTGCTCACCCGCACGGGCCGTCCGGCGAAGCGGTCCCGGTGGTCGTCCGCGAGGCGGTGGATCGTGTGTCCCTCGGGCACGGCTGCGGTTTCTCCTCGACGACATGGCTGTGCCGCCGGGGGCGCCGGCGGCACGGGGTGGGGGCGGTCAGCCCTGCTGCGGGTGGTGGGCCGGGATCGGGGGGAGCTCGCCGGTGTTCTCGTACGCCGTGAGCATCTCGATGCGGCGGGTGTGCCGCTCCTCGCCGGAGTACGGGGTCGAGAGGAAGATCTCGACGAACTTGGTGGACTCCTCGGCCGTGTGCATGCGGCCGCCGATGGAGATCACGTTGGCGTTGTTGTGCTCGCGGCCCAGCGCGGCGGTCTGCTCGCTCCAGGCGAGCGCGGCGCGGACGCCCTTGACCTTGTTCGCGGCCATCTGCTCGCCGTTGCCGGAGCCGCCGATCACGATGCCGAGGCTGTCCGGGTCCGCGGCCGTCTTCTCGGCGGCACGCAGGCAGAACGGCGGGTAGTCGTCCTGGGCGTCGTAGATGTGGGGACCGCAGTCGACGACTTCGTGGCCCTGTGCCTTGAGCCACTCGACGAGGTGGTTCTTGAGTTCGTAACCGGCATGGTCGGATCCGAGGTACACGCGCATGGGAGGAGTGTGGCACGAGCGACGCCGGGTAACCGACGACGGGGTGCGGTGTGCCCCCGATGTGCGGGCCCTGTGTGGGCGATGCCACTCAGGCAACGATCCGGTCAAAGATGCGGAGGAATGGGTTCCGCTTTTGGGCTTCACCGGGCTTCAATGCATCGCTCGCCGTTCCGCCACCGCGGGGCGGAGGGCCACGCAACCGAGTGATCCGAAAACGTAAGGATTCGATCCATGACGTCGCAGACGACTCTGGCAGGGCCGGGCCACCAGCCCGACGGGCCGGACCGTTCGGGCCGGACGGAGCCCCAGGACGGGCTCCAGGCCGGTCTCAAGAACCGTCACCTCTCGATGATCGCGATCGGCGGTGTGATCGGCGCGGGCCTGTTCGTGGGCTCCGGAGCCGGCATCGCCGCCGCCGGACCGGCGATCCTGCTGTCGTACGCGCTGGTCGGCCTGATGGTCGTCTTCGTGATGCGGATGCTCGGCGAGATGGCCGCCGCCAGGCCGGCCTCGGGCTCCTTCTCCGCCTACGCCGACCAGGCGCTGGGCCGCTGGGCCGGCTTCTCGATCGGCTGGCTGTACTGGTTCTTCTGGGTCGTGGTGCTCGCCGTCGAGGCCACGGCGGGTGCCAAGATCCTGGAGACCTGGGTGCCGGGCGTCCCGCAGTGGGGCTGGGCCCTGATCGTGATGCTGGTGCTGACGGCGACGAACCTGGTCTCCGTCGGTTCGTACGGCGAGTTCGAATTCTGGTTCGCCGGGATCAAGGTGGTCGCGATCGGCGCGTTCGTGATCATCGGCCTGCTGGCCGTGTTCGGCGTGCTGCCCGGATCGGACCACGCCGGCTCCGGCCTGGCCCACCTCACCGACACCGGCGGGTTCTTCCCCAAGGGACCGGGAGCGATCCTCACCGGGGTGCTGATGGTCGTCTTCTCCTTCATGGGCAGCGAGATCGTGACCCTGGCCGCCGGCGAGTCGGAGAACCCGCAGCGCGCCGTCCAGAAGGCCACCAACAGCGTGATCTGGCGGATCGCCGTCTTCTACCTGGGTTCGATCTTCGTCGTGCTGACGCTGCTGCCGTGGAACGACCCCTCGATCCTCGACAAGGGCAGCTACGTCGCGGCGCTCGACGTCATCGGCATCCCGCACGCCGGCCAGGTGATGGACGTCATCGTGCTGACGGCGGTGCTCTCCTGCCTCAACTCCGGCCTCTACACGGCCTCCCGGATGGCGTTCTCGCTGGGCGGCCGCGGTGACGCCCCCAAGGCCTTCGCCCGGACCAACAAGCGGGGGGTGCCGCAGGCGGCGATCCTCTCCTCGGTCGTCTTCGGCTTCGTCGCGGTCTTCTTCAACTACCAGTGGCCCGACACCGTCTTCGCCTTCCTGCTGAACTCCTCCGGCGCGGTCGCCCTCTTCGTCTGGCTGGTCATCTGCTTCACCCAGCTGCGGATGCGCGGCATCATCCTGCGCGAGCAGCCGGAGAAGCTGGTCGTACGGATGTGGCTCTTCCCGTACCTGACCTGGGCGACCATCGCGATGATCTCGTTCGTGCTGGTCTACATGCTCACCGACGACGCCGGACGCGAGCAGGTGCTGCTCTCGCTGCTGGTCGCGGCCGTCGTGGTGGGTGTCTCACTGGTCCGTGAGGCGCGCAGGCGCCGCAGCGGTGAACCGGCCGCGCCCAGCCGGACGTGATCATCCCTGCCTGACGGCCGATGTCAGGCAGACCCCGGAGGCTCTCCGTCGTCAGCGCATCGCGCGGACGGCTGGAGAGCCTCCGCCATGACCGCCGATGTGAGGCAGATCCTGGAGGCTCTCCGTCCTCTGCGCATCGCGCGGGCGACTGGAGAGCCTCCGCCATGACCGCCGCCCCGTCGGTCACCGACCCGGCTGTCCGGGGGCCGGTCGCCGAACCGTTCCTTCGGTGGCGGGGACCGCACCGAGGGCTTCCACGGCGCGGGGACGCGCGAGAGGCCCGCCGGTCTGTGTCGCGGAACGACCCGGCGAGCCTCTTCGGAGGTGCTTACGGAAGCGGTGGCGTCAGCCGCGGCGGCCGATGAGCTTCCAGGACGCGGGCAGCGCGCCCATGGCCAGCGCCGCCTTCAGCGCGTCGCCGAGCAGGAACGGCGTGAGACCGGCCGCGATCGCGGCGCTCGCCGACATGCCGGTGGACAGCGCCAGGTAGGGCACGCCGACCGCGTAGATGATCGCGGAGCCGAGCACCATCGTGCCGGCGGTGCGCAGCACGGAGCGGTCGCCGCCGCGCCGGGCGAGGCCGCCGACGACGGTGGCGGCGAGCAGCATGCCGAGCACGTAGCCGAAGGAGGCGCCGCCCGCGCCCGAGCTGCCGGCGGAGAACCAGGGCATGCCCGCCATGCCGATGAGCGCGTACACGGCGAGGGAGAGGAAGCCGCGGCGCGCGCCGAGCGCGGTGCCGACCAGGAGCGCGGCGAAGGTCTGGCCGGTGACCGGGACCGGGGAGCCGGGGACCGGGACGGCGATCTGGGCCGCTATGCCGGTCAGCGCGGCGCCGCCGAGTACCAGGGCGGTGTCCACGGCGTAGCGGTGCCGGACGGCGGGCAGCAGGTCGGCGAGGACCGCTCCGGTGCGGACGGGGGCGGCGGCAGCAGTGCTCATCGGGACTCCGCGGGGTGAGGGCAGGTGGGGACAGACTGAGGCTGACGTTAGCCGACGGAGCCCGGCGCGATCACCATCAGCGGCCCACAAAGCGGCGGTTGAGGGATTGGTGGGGTTCACACAAAAGGCGGCACGCAATCATGCGGAGACGTGATGCTCGTCACGGAGGTGAGGGCGGATGCCGACCGTGTCCGCCGGCAAGGCTTCCAGGGGCCGGACTGTGAATTCCCTCTAAAGCGCGGGCTCATGGCGACGACCTGCCCCTCGGGGCCGGGTGTACACGGTGTGTGAGACCGGTGCCCGTATAGCGGACAGCTGTTCCCCGTGAACGGAGCGCGTGTTCAGACTGGGTACCCGTCCCCCGTCTCACCGACCGAACAGAGCTCGTCCATGTCCCGGACCTCCGCGCCTCCCCCCACAGGCTCCCCGGCCGCCGCCTCCGACGCCGGGAGCGACTCGGCCCTCACCCACGGACTGAAACAGCGCCACCTGTCGATGATCGCCCTCGGCGGTGTCATCGGCGCCGGACTCTTCGTCGGCTCCGGCGCGGGGATCGCCGCCGCGGGACCGTCGATCGTGATCGCCTACGCGGTCTCCGGGCTGCTGGTCATGCTCGTGATGCGCATGCTCGGCGAGATGTCGGCGGCCAACCCGGCCTCCGGTTCGTTCTCCGTCCACGCCGAGCGGGCGATCGGGCCGTGGGCGGGCTTCACGGCGGGCTGGGCGTTCTGGGTGCTGCTCTGCGTCGCCGTCGGCCTGGAGGGCATCGGCGCCGCGCAGATCGTCGGCGGCTGGCTGCCCGGGACCCCGGAGTGGGCCTGGGTGGCGCTGTTCATGGTGGTGTTCCTGGGGACGAACCTGGCCTCGGTGACGAAGTTCGGCGAGTTCGAGTTCTGGTTCGCCGCGCTCAAGGTCGCCGCGATCACGCTGTTCCTCGTGCTGGGCGTGCTGGCGATCCTCGGCGTCCTCCCCGGCACGGACGCCCCCGGCACGGCCAACCTCAGCGGCGAGGGCGGCTTCCTGCCGAACGGCTCCGAGGGGCTGCTCATCGGGCTGCTCGCCTCCGTCTTCGCGTACGGCGGTCTGGAGACCGTCACCATCGCCGCGGCGGAGTCCGAGAACCCGGTGCGGGGTGTCGCGAAGGCCGTGCGGACGGCGATGTGGCGGATCGCGCTGTTCTACGTGGGCTCGATGGCGGTCATCGTCACGCTGGTTCCGTGGGACGACGCGAAGGTGGTGGAGGTGGGCCCGTTCTACGCGGCCCTGGACCACCTCGGCATCAGCGGCGCGGCGGAGATCATGAACGTGGTCATCCTGGTGGCCCTGCTCTCGGCGATGAACGCGAACATCTACGGCGCCTCGCGGATGGCCTGCTCGCTGGTGGCCCGCGGTCAGGGCCCGAAGCGGCTCGGCAAGGTCACCTCGGGCGTGCCGCGCACGGCGGTCCTGGTCTCGTCGGTGTTCGGCTTCCTGTGCGTGCTGCTGAGCTACTGGCGCCCGGACGACGTGTTCCCCTGGCTGCTCAACATGATCGGTGCGGTGATCCTGGTCGTCTGGATCTTCATCGCGGTCTCCCAGCTGATCCTGCGCGCCCGGCTGGAGCGCGAGGCGCCCGAGAAGCTGGTGGTGCGGATGTGGCTCTTCCCGGGCCTGACGGTGGTGGCGCTCCTCGCCATGGCGGGCATCTTCGTCCTGATGCTCCGCCAGCCCGGCACGCGTGACCAGCTGCTGGCCACGGGCGCGCTGACGGTGGTCCTGATCGTGATCGGTGTCGTTCGGCAACGGCGTTCCGCGACGGCGGCGACAAGCGAGTAACCCCCTCCGCGGGAAACGCCGGGCGGGCCGGATCACTCCGGCCCGCCCGGCGTTTTCGTGTGCCGGAACGGGCGCGACTCCGTGGTCCTACGCCGAAGGGCTGACCCTCCCTCAGCCGTTCCTGCTGTTAGCCTGCTCTTGCACATAGGTTGCAATAACAACAGCGCAGCAGCTGGAGGGTTCGAACCATGGCCACGTACACGCTTCCGGAACTCCCGTACGACTACGCGGCGCTCGAACCGGTCATCAGTCCGCAGATCATCGAGCTCCACCACGACAAGCACCACGCCGCGTACGTGAAGGGTGCGAACGACACCCTGGAGCAGCTGGAGGAGGCACGCGACAAGGAGGCCTGGGGGGCGGTCAACGGGCTCCAGAAGAACCTCGCGTTCCACCTGTCCGGCCACATCCTGCACTCGATCTACTGGCACAACATGACCGGTGACGGCGGGGGCGAGCCCCTTGCCGCGGACGGTGTCGGCGACCTCGCGGACGCGATCACCGACTCGTTCGGCTCCTTCGCCGGCTTCAAGTCCCAGCTGACGAAGGCCGCGGCCACCACGCAGGGTTCCGGCTGGGGCGTCCTCGCGTACGAGCCGGTCAGCGGCAAGCTGATCGTCGAGCAGGTCTACGACCACCAGGGCAACGTGGGCCAGGGCTCGGTCCCGGTCCTCGTCTTCGACGCCTGGGAGCACGCCTTCTACCTCCAGTACAAGAACCAGAAGGTCGACTTCATCGAGGCGATGTGGCGCGTCGTCAACTGGCAGGACGTGGCGAAGCGGTACGCGGCCGCCAGGGAGCGCGCGGACGTCCTGCTGCTCGCGCCCTGACCCGGCGCACCGGAGACGTCCTGCCTCGTGATCGTCTTCTCCACCTTCACCGGGCAGGCGGATGAGGGAGGGGCCCCCGCGAGGACGTGACTCGCGGGGGCCCCTTCGCCGTGCCGCCGGGGGCCCGCACGCCGAAATCCACCTGCCCGGCGAGGCCCGGCCCGCCTATCGTCGGTCCGATGTCCGGCCGGGGGCAGCGGCTCCGGCGGGTACCGGATTCACGACGTGGAGGATGACTGTGCGCTATCGCGACCTGGGACGCAGCGGGCTTTCGGTGTCGGAGATCGGCTACGGCGCGTGGGGTATCGGTGAGTCCAGCTGGGTGGGCGCGACGGAGGACGCATCCGTGCGGGCACTCCACCGGGCCGTCGACCTCGGCGTGAACTTCATCGACACGGCCCGGGGGTACGGCGAGAGCGAACGCATCGTGGGCCAGGTGGTGCGCGAACGGGCCGGTGACGAGGTGCTCGTCGCGACCAAGGTGCCGCCCAGGAACGGGGTGTGGCCCCCGGCGGACGGCACGGACCCGTCGGAGGCGTTCCCCGGCGCGTACATCCGTTCCAGCCTGGAGACCAGTCTGCGCGCGTCCGGGCTGGACCACTTCGACGTGTTCCAGTTCCACGTCTGGAGCGACGAGTGGGTGGGGCGCGGGGACTGGCTGGAGACGGTCGCCGACCTCAAGAGCGAGGGCAAGATCCGGTCGTTCGGCGTCTCCGTCAACGACCACCGCCCCGAGAGCGCGCTCGCGCTGGTGCGCAGCGGCGCGGTGGACACGGTGCAGGTCATCTACAACGTGTTCGACCAGACACCGGCCGACGCGCTGCTGCCGGCCTGTCAGGAGCACGGTGTGGGAGTGATCGTCCGGGTCGCGCTGGACGAGGGCGGGCTGACCGGCCGGATCACCGCCGACACGACGTTTCCCGAAGGCGACTGGCGCAACCGCTACTTCCGGGACGACCGCCCGGCCCAGGTCGAGCGGCGGGTGGCGGCGATCGTCGCGGACCTGGGCATCGGGCAGGACGAGATGGCGGAGTACGCGCTGCGCTTCGTCCTGAGCTCGCCGGCGGTCTCCACCGTCATCCCCGGGATGCGCAGTGTGCGCAACGTCGAGCGCAACACCGCGTTGAGCGACGGACGCCCGCTCACCGCCGGTCAGCTCGCCGTGCTGGCCGGACACCGCTGGCCGCGCGACTTCTACGCCTGAGCCGGGAGCCTCGCGACCACCGCGAGCACGCCGGACCGGGAGAGCGCTCCGCCCTGAGCCGCGGGTCGGGCGCCGGGACGGCCGGCCGGCGTCCCCCCGCATTCACCGGGCCGTCGTGTCGTCCTTCGTCCACGGGCCGACGCCGAGCCGGCCCGTGGTCCCGAGGTCGAGTTCCGGGGTGACCGTCACGGGCGCGGCCCCGGCTTTCGCGGTGACCCGGACGTACGGGGCGTTCACCGCCTCACCCGCGCCGGTGGTGTTGCGCCACGCCAGGTTGGCGTACGCGGACTCGCCCGGCCGCAGGGTGACGGGCCGGGGCGTGGCGTCGCCGCCGATGCCGCTGGAGATCGTGTCGGTGCCGTGCAGGATCCGTACCCCGCTCACCGGCTCGCGGTCCTCGTCCAGGAGCTGGAGCCCGGGGTAGCCGTCGACCGCGTAGGCGGCCGGTCCGCAGTTGAGCAGGTGGAGTCCCACCACCCGCAGCCCCATGGCCGCGTCGCCCCGGTCGGCCGTGACCCGGATGCCGGAGGGCGGGCAGGCGCCGGACGCGGCAGCCGCCTCGTCCGCCGGGACGGTCCGCACCTTGATGATCCGCGCACGACTCCCCCGGGCCGCGGCCGGTCCGTCCTCCGTGTCGAGGGCGTGCCGCACGGTCTGACCGGGCCGCACCGACTCGACGGTGCGCGTGGTGGTGTCCATGGCCTCACCGAACCCGTTCATCAGAGTGAACGTGAGGGTGAAGGTGAGCGCTTCCTTCTCGGTGTTGGTGACCTCGAACTCGGTGACCGGGGGCCCCGAGGCGCCGCAGGTGCGGGACAGGAGGGTCACGTTGTCCCAGGTCCGCCCCGCGGGATCGGCGACGGGAGAGGCGGACGCGCACGCGGCGGAGGCCTCCGGCCCGCCGGCCGCCCCCGTCCCGCATCCGGCCAGCAGCGGGGGGCCGGCGAGGGCGGCGCACAGGGCGAGAGAGGTGGCGGTACGCATGCGCCCAGAAGACCAGGGGCCGCCTCCCCCGGCTGTGCTCCAGATCACATATCGCGTCACGGTGGCGTCACAACAGCATCAGACGGGGCCGGGTGTCCGCAGGGCACGGCACCGGGGCGTCCCCCTCGGCCGGCGTGGCCGGACGCGGGCCACGGCTGGGGCGGGTGCGGGGCCGGGCGGTGTCCGGCCCCGCCACCCTTCAAGTCAGTCGAAGATCGGGCCCTGCGTCCGCGTCCGCTTGATCTCGTAGAAGCCGGGGATCGACGCGACCAGCAGCGTGCCGTCCCACAGCTTGGCCGCCTCCTCGCCCTTCGGGGCGGGGGTGACGACCGGGCCGAAGAAGGCGATCTGCTCGCCGTCCGCGCCGGGCACCGCGATGACCGGCGTGCCGACGTCCTGGCCGACCTTGTCGATGCCCTCCTGGTGGGAGGCGCGCAGCTCGGTGTCGTACGCGTCGGAGTCGGCGTACTCCGCGAGTTCGGCGGGCAGGCCCACGTCCTTCAGCGCGCCCACGATCGCCTCGCGGGTCGGACCCTCGCCCTGGTTGTGGAAACGGGTGCCCAGCGCGGTGTACAGCGGGCCGACGATGTCGTCGCCGTGCTTCTGCTGGGCGGCGATCACCACACGGACCGGGCCCCAGGCCTTGTTCTCCAGCATGTCGCGGTACTCGTCGGGCAGCTCGTCCAGCCGGTTCTCGTTGAGCACGGCCAGGCTCATCACGTGCCAGCGGACCTCGACGTCGCGGACCTTCTCCACCTCCAGCATCCAGCGGGAGGTCATCCAGGCCCAGGGGCAGAGCGGGTCGAACCAGAAATCGGCGGGGGTCTTGCCGGTCACCGTGCTGTTGTCAGACATCTCTCTCCTCATGAGGGCCTCTCGCATGCTGTGACCGAGAACACCGGCGGGCACTCCCGCCATTCCCGCATGCCGGGCGGGAAGGCGGCATGGGAGGATCGAATGATTCGAACGTGACACAAAGGAGTGCGCTCGTGCCCGGTGAGAACCTGTCCCGCGACGAGGCCCGAGAGCGGGCCGAGCTGCTGACCGTCGACGGTTACGACGTCGCGCTCGACGTCCGGTCCGCGATCGGTGGGTCCGAGGGGGAGGCCGGGCAGGGTTCCGGTCCGCGGACCTTCCGCTCGGTGACGACGATCCGGTTCCGCTCGGCACGCGCCGGTGCGACGACCTTCGCCGATCTGATCGCCCCGTCCGTGAACGCGGTGACGCTGGACGGCGCGGCCCTGGACCCGGCGTCCGTCTTCGACGGGACGCGGGTGGCGCTGACGGACCTCGCGGAGGGCGAGCACGTCCTGGTCGTGGACGCGCAGTGCGCCTACAGCCGGACCGGTGAGGGCCTGCACCGGTTCGTCGACCCGGAGGACGGCGAGGTCTACCTCTACACCCAGTACGAGCCGGCCGACGCGCGGCGCGTCTTCGCCAACTTCGAGCAGCCCGACCTCAAGGCCCCCTTCCGCTTCCAGGTGACGGCTCCCGAGGAGTGGACGGTCTGGAGCAACGGGGCCGAGGAGTCCCGCGAGGGCGGGGTGTGGCGGTTCGCCGGGACGAAGCCGATCTCGACGTACATCACGGCGGTCGTCGCCGGTCCGTACCACTACGTGACCGACTCCTACCGCCGTACGTTCGACGACGGCACGACGCTGGACATCCCGCTCGGCGCGCTGTGCCGCAAGGGGCTGGCCAAGCACTTCGACGCGGACGACATCTTCCTGATCACCAAGCAGGGCCTGGACTTCTTCCACGACAACTTCGACTACCCGTACCCGTTCGGCAAGTACGACCAGGCCTTCGTGCCCGAGTACAACCTCGGCGCCATGGAGAACCCGGGCTGTGTCACGTTCCGCGAGGAGTACATCTTCCGCGGGAAGGTGACGCGGGCGGCGTACGAGGGCCGGGCCAACGTCATCCTGCACGAGATGGCGCACATGTGGTTCGGCGACCTCGTCACCATGCGGTGGTGGGACGACCTGTGGCTCAAGGAGTCCTTCGCCGACTTCATGGGCGTCTTCGCCATGGTCGGGGCCACCCGGTTCGAGGACGGCTGGATCACCTTCGCCAACAACCGCAAGTCCTGGGCCTACCGCGCCGACCAGCTGCCGTCCACCCACCCGATCACGGCCGACATCCGTGACCTGGAGGACGCCAAGCTGAACTTCGACGGCATCACGTACGCCAAGGGCGCCTCGGTGCTGAAGCAGCTGGTGGCGTACGTGGGCCGGGACGCGTTCCTGGAGGGCGCGCGGCGCTACTTCAAGAAGCACGCGTACGGCAACACCCGGCTGGGCGACCTGCTGTCGGTGCTGGCCGAGACGTCCGGGCGGGACATGACCGCGTGGTCGCGTTCCTGGCTGCAGACCGCCGGCGTGAACTCGCTGACCCCGGTGGCGACCTACGACGCGGCGGACCGGATCACCGAACTCGCGGTCCTCCAGGAGGCGGCCGCGTCGCATCCGGAGCTGCGGCCCCACCGGGTCGCGGTCGGCCTGTACCGGCGCACGCCCGAGGGTGACCTGGTGCGTTATGCCCGGGCCGAGGCGGACGTGGCGGGCCCGCGCACCGTGATCACGGAGCTGGCCGGGGCCGAGCGGCCCGAGCTGATCCTGGTCAACGACGACGACCTGACGTACTGCAAGGTCCGCTTCGACGAGGTGTCGCTGGACACGCTGCGGGCCCACCTCGGGGACATCACGGACCCGCTCGCGCGGGCCTTGTGCTGGTCCGCGCTGTGGAACCTCACCCGGGACGGGCTGATGCCGGCCCGCGACTTCGTCGCGCTGGTGCTGGCGTTCTCCGGCCGGGAGACGGACATCGGTGTGCTCCAGATGCTGCACGCCTGGACCCGGACCGCGCTGGTGCACTACGCCGCGCCCGGGTGGCGCGAGGAGGGCGGCCGGGCACTGGCCGAGGGGGCGCTGCGCGAGCTGCGGCTCGCGGCGCCGGGCAGTGAGCACCAGCTGGCCTGGGCGCGTTTCTTCGCGGCGGTCGCCGCGTCGGACACGGACTTCCAGCTGCTGTCCGGGCTGCTCGACGGCACGGCGCGGATCGACGGGCTCGACGTCGACCAGGAGCTGCGCTGGACGTTCCTGTCGCCGCTGGTCTCGCACGGGGCGGCCGACGAGGCGGCCATCGACGCCGAACTGGCCCGCGACGACACGGCGTCCGGCAAGCGGCACCACGTGCGGTGTCTGGCCTCGCGCCCGTCCGCGGCGGTCAAGGCGCAGGCGTGGGCCGGCGTCGTGGAGTCGGACGCGCTGTCCAACGCGCTGGTGGAGGCCACCATCCTCGGCTTCTCGCAGTCCTCGCAGCGGGAGTTGCTCGCGCCGTACGCGAGCACGTACTTCGAAGCCCTCGAACGGGTGTGGGCCGAGCGGTCGATCCAGATCGGGATGGCCGTGGTGAAGGGCCTGTTCCCGGCCCTTCAGGACGATCCCGCCACCCTGGAGGCGACGGACGCGTGGCTCCGGGCGCACGCGGAGGCGGCGCCGGCGCTGCGGCGGCTGGTGCTGGAGGCGCGGGACGATCTGGCGCGTGGTCTGCGGGCCCAGGAGTGCGACGCCTCCTCGGTCTGACAGCGTTCCGGCCCGTCCGGCGTGAGGTTCTGCGGGGTGCCCGGCACCCGGCATCTCCTCCCCCGCCGGACGGGCCGGGACTGCCGGGGGAGGCGTGCGCACGCGGCGCGCGGGACGGGCGGCGCGCCCCCTCGGGGCGGCTCATAATCCCTGGCGGGTCCACCTTTTTCGGCTGTCGAACGTCCGTACTTCAGGACGGCGTTGTCCTGGAATGTCGACGGGCCTGTAACAGGGGTTAGGGTGCCGGTCGCCGGCGGGATACACCGGAGCATGACCCAGAACACTCCGCTCTCCCCCTGCCACCTCCGCATCACCTCCGACGTCCGGCGACGCGTGCTGTCAGCCGCCCAGTTGAAGGCCGTCGGGGTCTCTCCCGCACAGGCCGCCGAGCAGTGCCGGCCCGGAGGGCCGTGGCAGCAGCCGCTGCCCGGCGTCTTCGTGCTGCACCCGGGTCCGCTCAGCGGCCGGGAGCGGCTGCGGTCGGCCCTGCTGTACGCGGGACGGCCGCCGGCCGCCGGGCGGCGGGCCGCCCCGGCGCGGGCCGGCGGCACGGATCCCGGGTACGGCGAGGCGATGATCACCGGGCTGGCCGCGCTCTCCCTGTACGGCTTCGCCGCCGCGCCGCCCGCCGTCTCCACGGACCGCATCGACGTGCTGGTGCCCCGCGTGCGCCGGCTGCGCTCGGCCCGGTACGTCCGCCTGCTGCGGACGTCGGAGCCGCCACGGCCGGAGCAGCTGGACGGAATGCCGGTGGCGCCGGTGGCCCGCGCCCTCGCGGACGCCGTGGCCGGACTCGGGGACGCGCACGCGGTACGGCGGCTGCTCACCGAGGCGGTGCGCGGTGGCCACTGCGAACCGGCGGTCGTGGTCGGTGAGTTGAACCGGGCCAAGATGCTCGACCGCCCCCAGGTGGTGAACGCCGTGGACTCGCTGCTCGCCGAGGGGCGGGCGCTGGCCGAGGAGCGGCTGTACGACCTGGTGCGCGCCCACGGGCTGCCGGAGCCGCTGTGGAACGTGGACCTGCGGCTGCCCGGCGGTCCGCACCTGGGCGCGGTCGACGCGTACTGGCCCGAGGAGGCGGTCGCCGTGGAGCTGGACACCAGGGCCCCGCGCCACAGCCGGCTCGACGACGACCACCGCCAGGAGGAGCACGAGGCGGAGTGGTCCGCGTACACCGCCCGGCGCGAGCACCTGGAACGGCTCGGTGTCACCGTCGTCCACCTCACGCCGGAGAAGTTGCGTGACGCCGGGGAGCAGCAGGCGATCGTCGTCCGGACGGCGCTGATGGCGGCGGCCGACCGCGAGCCGGCGGCGTACGTGATGATCCTGCCCCGGTGAGGCCCCCACTCGCCGCGTTTCCACCCTTTCGTCCCGTGTGACGCTCCGGCCCCACTGGCGGGATTCCGCCATGTGCACAACTAGCCCCCCACAACTCTCCACAAACCCCTGTCATTTACGAAAGGGTGAGCGGTCATCCGGTACCGATTTCCGGACTCTCTCTTTCAGATACAGGGATGCTGATGACCTCCGAATCCCCCAGCTCCATACCCGGGGCGAGACGCGTCGCCCGCGTCGCGGCCGCCGCCGGACTGGTGGCCGCGCTGGCCGCCACCGGTGCCGCCCCCGTCTTCGCGGCCGACGACCCGGCCACCGCCCCCGTCAAGGCCGCCGCCGGCGACAGCCCGGCGGACAAGCTCGGCACGGCCGACGCCGATGTTCTCGCCAAGGCCGAGGCCAAGGGCGAGAAGAACATCACGATGATGGTCGCCACCGCCCCCGGTGCGACCGAGCAGGTCACCGCCCAGCTGGACGCCGTCAAGGGCTCCGTGCTGGGGCGTACGTACGACAAGCTCGGCTACGTACGGGCCACCGTGCCCACCGCGGCCGCCGAGGCCACCATCAAGGCGGCCTCGAAGCTGACCTCCGTCCACGGCATCGATCTCAAGCAGGAGATCATGCTGGACGACCCGACCCCGGCGGCCGACCGGGCGACCGGTGGCAACGCTACGGTGAAGTCGACCGGGACCTACCCGGCGCCCGGGAAGAAGACCCCGGCGAAGAACCCGTACAACCCGTCCTTCGAGACGGGCGCGGTCGACTTCGTCCAGCAGCACCCGAAGGCCGACGGCCGCGGCGTGACCATCGGCATCCTCGACTCGGGTGTCGACCTCGGCCACCCCGCGCTGCAGAAGACCACCACCGGTGAGCGCAAGATCACCGACTGGGTGACGGCCACCGACCCGGTCAGTGACGGCGACGGCACCTGGCTGCGGATGACGGACGCCGTGTCCGGCCCGACGTTCACCTACGGCGGCCGTACCTACTCGGCCCCGGCGGGCTCGTACAAGGTCAGCGTGTTCAAGGAGGCCGCCACCAAGGGCGGCGACATGGCGGGTGACCTCAACCGCGACGGTGACACCACCGACGCGTGGGCCGTCCTGTACGACGCGGTCACCGGCACCACCCGGGTCGACCTGAACGACAACGCGGACTTCTCCGACGACGCCGTCCTGAAGCCGTACAAGGAGAAGCACCAGGTCTCCTACTTCGGTACGGACGACCCGCGGACCGACGTCGTCGAACGCATCCCGTTCGTCGTGGAGACCCGCAAGAACGTCGTGTACGACGCGGCGGGCCACACCTCGGACTACGTGAACATCGGCGTCATCGAGTCCGAGCACGGCACCCACGTCGCGGGTATCACCGCCGCGAACGGCCTGTTCGGCGGCAAGATGAACGGTGCCGCGCCCGGCGCGAAGATCGTCTCCTCGCGCGCCTGCACCTGGTCCGGCGGCTGCACCAACATCGCGCTGATGGAGGGCATGACCGACCTCGTCGTGAACCGCGGAGTCGACGTCGTCAACATGTCGATCGGCGGCCTGCCGCCGCTCAACGACGGCAACAACGCCCGCGCGGAGCTGTACAAGCGGCTCATCGACATGTACGGCGTCCAGCTGGTCATCTCGGCCGGCAACGACGGCCCGGGCGTCAACACCATCGGCGACCCCGGCCTCGCCGACCACGTCATCTCCGTCGGCGCGTCGATCTCCAAGGAGACCTGGGCCGCGAACTACGGCTCCGCCGTCACCAAGAAGTACGACATGATGCCGTTCTCCTCGCGCGGTCCGCGTGAGGACGGCGGCTTCGCGCCGACCCTGACGGCCCCCGGTGCCGCGATCAACTCGACGCAGACCTGGCTGCCCGGCGGCCCGGTCAAGGAGTCGGGATACACCCTCCCGGCCGGCTACTCCATGCTCCAGGGCACGTCGATGGCCTCCCCGCAGGCCGCCGGCGCGACCGCGCTGCTGCTGTCCGCCGCGAAGCAGAAGCACATCGAGCTGCCCCCGGCCGACCTGCGCACCGCGCTGACCAGCACCGCCACCCAGATCAAGGGAGTGCCCGCGCACGCCCAGGGCGCCGGTCTGATCAACATCGTCGGCGCCTGGAAGCAGCTCGAGAAGAAGGGCGCCCCGGCGCACGAGTACACGGTGAAGGCCCCGGTCGACACCGCGATCGACTTCGCGCTGAAGACGCCGGGCTTCGGCACCGGCCTGTACGACCGCGAGGGCGGCCTCAAGGCCGGCCAGAAGAAGTCGTACGACGTCACAGTGACCCGCACCACGGGCCCGGACAAGGACGTCCGGCACAACCTGTCCTGGAAGTACAACGACGGCACCTTCACGCTGGCCGGCCCGAGCACCGTCTCGCTGCCGCTCGGCAAGCCGGTGACGGTCAAGGTCCAGGCGAAGCCGGGCAGCGCGGGCGTGCACAGCGCGATCCTGCAGCTCGACGACAAGAAGACCTCGGGTGTGGACCAGCAGGTCCTGACGACGGTCGTCGTCGCCAAGGACCTGGTGCAGCCGGGTTACGCGTA
Source organism: Streptomyces sp. NPDC005803 (assembly GCF_040630435.1). Taxonomy (NCBI): domain Bacteria; kingdom Bacillati; phylum Actinomycetota; class Actinomycetes; order Kitasatosporales; family Streptomycetaceae; genus Streptomyces; species Streptomyces sp. NPDC005803. The sequence goes on from NZ_JBEXXO010000005.1 coordinate 302,203, forward strand.
CGCGGCGTCCGGCTCGGTGCAGCGCAACAGCACCACGTCGTACTTCGTGAACGTCCCGCAGGGCTCGAAGACCCTTGAGGTCGCCATGAGCGCGCTGCGCTCGGGCAGCCAGACCCGCTTCATCTCCATCCACCCGTACGGGGTGCAGGTGGAGGACAGCGGGACGCCGTTCTGCTACCCGAACTACGAGAACCCGGCCAACACCTGCCGCCCCGACGTGCGCTCGTACGCCGACCCGCAGCCCGGTGTCTGGGAGATCGAGGTCGAGGCCCGGCGTACGTCGCCGCTGCTCGACAACCCGTACAAGCTGGACGTCTCGCTGCTCGGCGCGACCTTCGACCCGGCGGTGCAGACCATCGCCGAGGCGAAGATCGGCACCCCGACGGCCGTGGACTGGACCGTCACGAACCACGCGAGCGCCCTGGCGGGCAAGCTCAAGGGCGGTTCGCTGGGCTCGGCCGCCGTCGAGCGTCCGTCGATCTCCACGGGCGGCTCGTACGTCAAGGAGGTCACCATCGGTGAGGGCGTCGAGAAGCTGGACGTCGCCATCGGCGGCACCTCGGACGCCAACGCCGACCTCGACCTGTACGTCTACAAGGGCGCGGCCCAGGTGGGCGCCTCCACCACGGCCGGTTCCGAGGAGACCGTCAGCCTGGTGAAGCCCGCCGCGGGCACGTACACGGTCCTCATCGACGGGTACGACGTACCGGCCGGCACGACCGAGTACGACTACCGCGACGTGTACTACTCGTCGTCGCTCGGCACGATCAACGTCGACGAGTCGAAGGCCGTGAACCTGGCCCCCGGCGCGTCGGCCCAGGTCGGCGCCGAGGTCGCGGTCGCCGGGGCGGCCCCCGAGGGCCGGCAGTTCTTCGGCGAGGTCCAGCTGGTGAACGCACGCGGCACCGCCGCGGGCACCGGCAGCGTCGTGATCGAGAAGGTCACTCCGTAACCGCACCGCGGTGAACAGGTGATCGGTACGGCAATGGGGCGGGGGCTCGCGGAGCTCCCGCCCCACTGTGCTGTCCGCCACTCGTCCGCCACTCGTCCGCAGGTCGGACAATGGATTGGACAAGGAAGCCGTGGACAGACGCATCATGGACCGGCAACCGTGCCCGTTCGTTGTTCGAAGGAGTCCCCGTGAAGGTCGGAATCGTCGGTGCCACCGGTCAGGTCGGCACAGTCATGCGCAGGATCCTGGCCGAGCGGAAGTTCCCGGCCGACGAGCTGCGGCTGTTCGCCTCCGCGCGCTCGGCGGGCTCCACCATCGAGTGGCAGGGGCGGGAGATCACCGTCGAGGACGCCTCCACCGCCGACTACACGGGCCTGGACATCGTGCTCTTCTCGGCCGGCGGCGCCACCTCGAAGGCCCTCGCCGAGAAGGTGGCCGCGCAGGGCGCCGTCGTGATCGACAACTCCTCCGCCTGGCGCAAGGACCCCGAGGTCCCGCTGGTCGTCTCCGAGGTCAACGCGCACGCGATCGCCCACCGCCCCAAGGGCATCATCGCCAACCCGAACTGCACCACGATGGCCGCCATGCCCGTGCTGCGCCCGCTGCACGACGAGGCCGGCCTGGAGGCCCTGACCGTCGCCACGTACCAGGCGGTGTCCGGCTCCGGGGTGGCCGGCGTCGCCGAGCTGCACGGCCAGGCGTCCCAGGTCGTCGCCGACGCCGACAAGCTGACCCACGACGGCCGGGCCGTCGACTTCCCCGAGCCGGGCGTCTACAAGCGCCCCATCGCCTTCAACGTGCTGCCCCTGGCGGGCTCCATCGTCGACGACGGGTCCTTCGAGACGGACGAGGAGCAGAAGCTCCGCAACGAGTCCCGCAAGATCCTGGAGATCCCGGAGCTGAAGGTCTCCGGCACCTGCGTCCGGGTCCCGGTCTTCTCCGGTCACTCGCTGCAGGTCAACGCCCGTTTCGCCCGTCCCGTCAGTGTGGAGCGCGCGTACGAGCTGCTGAAGGACGCGCCCGGCGTCGAGCTCTCGGAGATCCCCACCCCGCTCCAGGCGGCCGGCCAGGACGCGTCCTTCGTCGGGCGGATCCGGGTCGACGAGACCGTGGAGCACGGCCTGGCGCTGTTCGTCTCCAACGACAACCTGCGCAAGGGCGCGGCGCTGAACGCGGTGCAGATCGCGGAGCTGGTGGCGGCGGAGCTCGCGGGCTGACCGTATTCGGCCCCTCCGGCGATCGAGGAGCGGGGCCCGGGGCGGGGCCCCGGGTCAGGCTCGGCGTACCTCGAAGTGCCAGCAGCCGTACTCCACGGCCCGCACGTGCACCAGCGCCACCTCCGGATCGGCGAAGGCCTCCGCGAAGGCCTCGTCGTACCCCCGCTCCTCGTCCGCCGGGATCTCCAGCAGCCGGCCGCCCACGATGTGGCCCTCCGCGTTGTAGCGCCGGACGGTGCGCAGCGCGCCCGCCCGTGAGAACGGGTATCCGGGCCGGCCGCTGTCCGGCCCCTCGCACTCCTCGGCGTGGATGAAGACCGGCCCCTGTTCGTCGTACGCCCCGGGGCGGGCCCAGGCCGCCGCCGCCCACCGCCGCAGCGGCGCGTACGACACGAGGGCGATCCGCTCCCCCACCTCGTTGCCGCGCAGGCAGCAGCGCAACGGGTTGCCGGCGTCCGTGGCGGTGTACGGGGCGCAGGCGCGCCCGGCGTCGTCGGTCTCCCGGAGTTCCTTGAGCGCGGCCGGTTCGATCGCGCGTGCCTCATAACTGGTCATGCGACGAGCGTGCCGCGCCCCGCCACTCCGGTCCGGCGGAAAACGGACATCGCCCTGGGCGCGGGTCCCGTGGAAGGATGACGGAAAACATCACAGAACAAGGAGATGACCGCGTGCCTGGCACGAATCTGACCCGCGAAGAGGCACAGGAGCGGGCGCGCCTGCTGACCGTGGACGCGTACGAGATCGATCTCGACCTCTCCGGAGCGCAGGAGGGCGGGACCTACCGGTCCGTCACCACCGTGCGCTTCGACTCCGCCGAAGCCGGTGCGGAGACCTTCATCGACCTGGTCGCCCCGGCGGTGCACGAGGTCGTGCTGAACGGCAAGGCGCTGGACGTGGCGGCCGTGTTCCGCGACTCCCGGATCACGCTGGCGCACCTGGTGGCGGGCTCCAACGAGCTGAAGGTCGTCGCCGACTGCTCGTACACCAACACGGGCGAGGGCCTGCACCGCTTCGTCGACCCGGTCGACGAGCAGGCGTACCTGTACACCCAGTTCGAGGTCCCGGACGCGCGGCGCGTCTTCGCCAGCTTCGAGCAGCCCGACCTGAAGGCGACCTTCCGGTTCACCGTGAAGGCCCCGGCCGGCTGGACCGTGATCTCCAACTCGCCGACGCCCGAGCCGAAGGACGACGTGTGGTCGTTCGAGCCGACGCCGCGCATCTCCACGTACATCACGGCCCTGATCGCCGGGCCGTACCACTCGGTGCACAGCAGCTACGAGAAGGACGGCCAGACCGTCCCGCTCGGCATCTACTGCCGCCCCTCGCTGGCCGAGTACCTCGACGCGGACGCGATCTTCGACGTGACCCGGCTGGGCTTCGACTGGTTCCAGGAGAAGTTCGACTACGCGTACCCCTTCGCCAAGTACGACCAGCTCTTCGTCCCGGAGTTCAACGCGGGCGCGATGGAGAACGCGGGCGCGGTCACCATCCGCGACCAGTACGTCTTCCGTTCCAAGGTGACGGACGCGGCGTACGAGACGCGGGCCGAGACGATCCTGCACGAGCTGGCCCACATGTGGTTCGGCGACCTCGTCACCATGGAGTGGTGGAACGACCTGTGGCTGAACGAGTCGTTCGCCACCTACACGTCGATCGCCTGCCTGGCGCACGCCGACGGATCGCGGTGGCCGCACTCCTGGACCACGTTCGCCAACTCCATGAAGACGTGGGCGTACCGCCAGGACCAGCTGCCCTCGACGCACCCGATCATGGCGGACATCCGTGACCTGGACGACGTCCTGGTCAACTTCGACGGCATCACGTACGCCAAGGGCGCCTCGGTCCTGAAGCAGTTGGTGGCGTACGTCGGCATGGACGCGTTCTTCCAGGGCGTCCAGGCGTACTTCAAGGCGCACGCGTTCGGCAACACGCGCCTGTCCGACCTGCTGGGCGCGCTGGAGGAGACCTCCGGTCGCGACCTGAAGACCTGGTCGAAGGCGTGGCTGGAGACCGCCGGCATCAACGTCCTGCGCCCGGAGATCGAGACGGACGGCAACGGGCACGTCACCTCGTTCACCGTCCTCCAGGAGGCCCCTGCGCTGCCGGCGGGTGCGAAGGGCGAGGCGACGCTGCGTCCGCACCGGATCGCCATCGGCTGCTACGACCTCGACGCGGCCGGCAAGCTGGTGCGCACGGACCGGATCGAGCTGGACGTCGACGGCGAGCGCACCACCGTGCCGTTCCCGGCCGGTACCGCGCGCCCGGCCGTCGTCCTCCTCAACGACGACGACCTCTCGTACGCGAAGGTCCGCCTCGACGAGGAGTCGCTGCGGGTCGTCACGGAGCACCTGGGCGACTTCACCGAGTCACTGCCGCGCGCCCTGTGCTGGGCGTCGGCCTGGGACATGACCCGGGACGGCGAGCTGGCGACGCGCGACTACCTCTCGCTCGTCCTGTCCGGGGTGGGCAAGGAGACGGACATCGGTGTCGTCCAGTCGCTGCACCGCCAGGTGAAGATGGCGCTGGACCTGTACGCGATGCCCGAGTGGCGCGAGGCGGGTCTGACGCGGTGGACCGAGGCGACGCTCGCGCACCTGCGTGCGGCGGAGCCGGGCAGTGACCACCAGCTGGCCTGGGCCCGTGCCTTCGCGGCCACCGCACGCAACCCCCAGCAGCTCGACCTGCTGCAGGCGCTGCTCGACGGCACCGAGTCGATCGAGGGCCTGGCCGTCGACACCGAGCTGCGCTGGGCCTTCGTCCAGCGGCTGGCCGCCACCGGGCTGCTCGACGAGGAGGAGATCGACGCCGAGTACGCGCGCGACCGGACCGCCGCGGGCGAGCGTCACGCGGCTGCCGCCCGTGCGGCGCGGCCCTCCGAGGAGGCGAAGGCGGAGGCGTGGGCCTCGGTCGTCGAGTCCGACAAGCTGCCGAACTCCCTGCAGGAGGCGGTCATCGGCGGGTTCGTCCAGACCGACCAGCGCGAACTGCTCGCCCCGTACGCGGAGAAGTTCTTCGCCGCGGTGAAGGACGTCTGGGACTCGCGGAGCCACGAGATGGCGCAGCAGGTCGCCCTCGGTCTCTACCCGGCCTTCCAGGTGTCCCAGGAGACCCTGGACGCCACGGACGCCTGGCTGGCCTCGGCCGAGCCGGGCGCGGCCCTGCGCCGGCTGATGTCGGAGTCCCGGTCGGGCGTGGAGCGGGCGCTGAAGGCCCGGGCGGCGGACGCCGCGGCGGCGACCGCCTGAGCGGCGCACTGCCGTAGGCGTGAGGGGCGCCTCCTTCGGGAGGCGCCCCTTCATGTTCAGGCCCTGGTGCGGGCAGAAGGCGCCCCCTCACGCTCAGGCCGTGGTGCGGGCGACCGCCGGATCACTCCGGTTGCGGCGCCGGGCGCCCCCTCACGTTCAGGCCGTGGTGCGGGCGGCCGCCGGATCACTCCGGTTGCGGCGCCGGGCTCCCCTTCGGCCGTCCGGGGCGTGGAAACCCGCCCGGCGGGCGGGCGCGGGTGCGCAGCCGTCCGCCGGGCGGGAGCGGGGCGGGAGCGGGGCGGGGCGGCTCTCAGGCGCCCGACTCCTCGTAGCGGCGAGCCAGTTCGGCCGCGCCGGACTCCGTCAGCGAGCCGTGCAGGCGCATCCTGGCCACGCCGCCGTCGGGGAACGCGTCGAGGCGGACGTGGGTGACGACGGCCTGGGCGCGGAGCGGGAAGCGGTGCGGGGTGTCGGGCTGGAGCCTGGTGCGCGGGATGATCTCGAACCATTCGCCCGTCTCGCCGTCGCGGCCCTGGAGGGCGATCCAGCCTGCCGCGTTGCCCTTGAGGTAGGCCGTGTCGATCTCGACCGCGCGGACCGCGCCCTGGGCGGGCAGCCTGAAGCGGACCCAGTCGTTGGTGTCGCGGACGCGGCGGCGGCGGTTCTCCCAGCCGTCGTCCATCTTGCGCGACGTGCCGGGCAGGATGATCTGGGTCGGCGAGGAGTAGAAGCGGTCCGAGGCGTCCTCGTAACTGCCGCCGTTCAGGACCGAGATCAGGTCGCACGTGCCGAGCGTCGCGAGCCAGGACGGGTCGGGGAGCACCTCGCCGTGCACCCGGAGGCGGGCGATGCCGCCGTCGGGGTGCTGGCAGAGGCGGAGGTGGGTGAAGCGGCGCCCGCCGGTGATCTCGAAGCCGTTGGCGGCGTGCCCGCGTACGGGGGTGGGCGGGACGATCTCCTCCCACTTCACGTCGTCGGCGAGGAGTTCGGCGGGCCCGGGCGAGCCCTCGACGGCCGTCGCCTGGACCGAGACGCGCTGCGGGTAGTTGCCGCGGAAGTGCGCGGTGTCGACGACGATGCCGCGGATGATGCCGGGGGCGCCGAGCCGGATGAGGGCCCAGTCGTGCTCGTCGGGGGCGGGGAACGGGTGGGCGGCGTCCGCGCCGCGCCTGCGGCGGGTCTCCCAGCCGTCCATGATCTTGCCCTTGTGGCCGAAGCGCTCGGGGTCGAAGACGGCGCGCTCCCGGACCAGGAGGTTCTCGCGCTGGGCGAAGAACTCGTCGTTGGCGGCGATCACGCCCGCGCCGAGACGGCGGTCGGCGAGGTCCACGAGCGCGGTGAAGGGCAGCTCGGCGGTGCGGTAGTCGGCGTACGGGTCACCGCCGCCGTACGGGGCCGCGTCGTTGGCGTGGGGGTCCTCGTGGTGGTTCTCATTCTGTCCGAAGGTCATGCGTGCACTGTCGTACGACGGAAGCCATCAGGTCCATCGAATGTTTCCGCACACATCGTTAAGCCCTACTGAAGAGTGCTGAGGCGTCGGGCCGCTGCACGCAGCGCCGCGAGCACCCGGGCCACCGCCGGGCCGTCCTCGGCCCCCTGCCGGACCGCCGACACCACGTGGCGGCGGGGCCGGTCCGCGTCGAGGACCCGCATCACCACACCGCCACGGCCCCGCCGCTCCGCCGACGCCATGCGCGGGACGAGTGCGATCCCCATTCCCGCCTCGACCATGGCGAAGATCGCGGTCCAGCCGGAGGCGCTGTGGGCCTGCTCCGGGACGAAGCCCGCGGCCTCGCACGCGGCCGTGGTGATCTCGGACCAGGGGCCCGAGCCGCCGAAGATCCATGGTTCGGCGGACAGGTCCGCCAGCCGCAGCTCCGGTGCGGCGGCGAGCCGGTGACCGGCCGGGAGCGCCACGTCCAGCGGGTCCGCGAGCAGCGGCAGCACGGCGAACCGGGGGTCACGGGCGGTCGGCGCGTGGGCGGCCAGCGAAAGGGCCAGGTCCGCCTCGCCGGCGACGAGGAGTTCGTACGCCTGCGCCGCCTCGGCCTCCCGGACCCGCACGTCCGGCCCCGGACGGTCCCCGTCACGCAACGACCGCACGGCCGGCACGACCAGGGAGGGGACGGCGGTGGCGAACGCCGCGATCCGCACCTCCCCCGCCTCGCCGCGCAGATAACCCGTCAGTTCGGCGTCTGCCCGCTCCAGTTGGGCGAAGACCGCCTCGGCGTGCCGCAGCACCAGGTGGGCGGCGTCGGTCAGACGGACGCGCCGGCCCTGCGCCTCCAGGAGGGGTACGCCGAGCTGCCTGGACAGGTTGGAGAGCTGCTGGGAGACGGCCGAGGGGGTCATCAGCAGCGCCTCGGCGGTCGCCGTGACGGTGCCGCGGTCGCGCAGGGTGCGCAGGATGCGCAGCTTCTTGACGTCCCACTCGGTCATGGCCGCAACCTACCGGGGCACCCGGGCCGCGCAGCCGCTCCCGCGCCTGCTCCGGCTCCGGCTCCGGACATGCGAATGCGCCGCGCGGTACGTCGGTACCGGCGGCGCACCCGGGATGTCCGGGGTGTCCTGGGTGCGGACTAGGCCTGCTTCTTCGACTTGTCGAGGACCATGACCAGGCCCGCGATGACCGCGAACAGGACGAGGGGGGCCACGACGTAGAGACCGATCGTGTCGATCACGCTCAGGCCCGGACCCGGGTCGTCGCCGTCGTCGCGGGTGAGCGCGAGCGCGGGGGACGACATCAGCAGCATCATCAGCGTCGTTCCGGCGGCGACGGCGCCGGCGCGCATAGCGTTCTTCTTGTCCACGGTGCAAACGTAGCGAACGCCTACGCGGGCCGCTCGCCCGGGGGTGCCGTACGGGTCCTCGAAGGCTCATGACGCGGTCTGAGGACGTCCATCAGCCGGTGCAGCCGGGGTGAGGCGGCGAGTTCCTCCAGGGTGACCGGGTGGCCCTCGGCGTCGGCGATCGGCAGCCGCCAGTTGGGGTACTCGTCCCAGGTGCCCGGCAGGTTCTGCGGGCGGCGGTCGCCGATCGTGTCCGGCAGCCAGACGCCGGCCATGCGGGCGGGGGTGCGCAGCAGGAAGCGGTGGACGGCTCGGACGGCCGCCTCCTCGTCGTCGCCGCCCTCGGGGAGCAGGCCGAGGCGGGAGAGCAGGCCGAGCCACTCCGCGGTGTCGGTGCCGTCCGCGATGCGCTCCTCGTCCAGCGGGCGGGTCAGCAGGCCGAGGCGGTGCCGCAGCGTCACATGGTCACCGGTCAGCCGGGCCGCGGTGGACGGCAGGTCGTGGGTGGTGGCGGTGGCCAGACAGTCCTCGCGCCACTGTCCGGGGGCGAGCGGGCGGCCGGTGCCCGACCAGTCGCGCTCGAACCAGAGCACGGAGGTGCCGAGGACGCCGCGTCGGGCGAGCGCCTCGCGGACGCCCGGCTCCACGGTGCCGAGGTCCTCCCCTATGACGACGGCGCCGGCGCGGTGGGCCTCCAGGACGAGGACGGCGAGCATCGCCTCCGCGTCGTGGCTGACGTAGGCGCCCTCGGTGGGCGGGCGTCCTTCGGGCACCCACCAGAGCCGGAAGAGGCCCATGACGTGGTCGATGCGCAGGGCTCCGGCGTGGGCGAGGAGTCCGCGCAGCAGCCCCCGGTACGGGGCGTAGCCGGACGCGGCGAGCGCGTCGGGTCTCCAGGGCGGCAGCCCCCAGTCCTGGCCGCGGGCGTTGAAGGCGTCCGGGGGTGCGCCGACGGACATGCCGTGTGCGAAGGCGTCCTGCTGGGCCCAGGTGTCGGCGCCGCCGGGGTGCACGCCCACGGCGAGGTCGTGGACGATGCCGACGGCCATCCCGGCGTCCTTGGCGGCGCGCTGGGCGGCGGCGAGCTGAGTGTCGGTCAGCCAGGCGAGCCGGCAGTGGAAGTCGACCCGGTCCAGCAGTTCGGCGCGGGCGCGGGCGGTCTCCTTGGAGCGGGGGTCGCGCAGACCGGCCGGCCAGGCGTGCCAGTCCGAGCCGTGCGCCTCGGCGAGGGCGCACCACAGGGCGTGGTCCTCCAGGGCCTGCCCCTGCTCGGCCAGGAAGTCGCAGTAGGCGGCGCGGCGGCCGGGCGTGAGGGGTACGCCGACGAGGATGTCGAGGGCCTGCCGCTTGAGCGCCCATACGGCGTCCCGGTCGATCAGTGCGCCCTTGTTCAGCACGGCGTCGCTGAGCTCGCCGGCCCGGCGGCGCAGTGCGTCGAGGGCGGCGGGGTCGGGCGCGTGCCCGTACTCCGGGACGGACTCGATGTGCAGGTGCACCGGGTCGGGGAACCGCCGCGAGGACGGGCGGTAGGGCGAGGGGTCGGTGGGCGTGCCGAGGACCGCGGCGTGCAGCGGGTTGACCTGGACGAAGCCGGCGCCGAGAGAGCGGCCGGACCAGGAGGCGAGATCGGCGAGGTCACCGAGGTCTCCCATGCCCCAGGAGCGGGCGGAGAGCAGCGAGTAGAGCTGGACGAGGAATCCGTGGCTGCGCGCGGGCGGCTGCGGGACCCGGGCCGGGGCGACCACGAGCGTGCAGCTCTCGGCCGGCGCGCCCGGAGCCCGGACGGTCAGCCGGTGCACGCCCAGCGGCGGTTCGGCCCACCAGCCGGGCGTGGAGGGGGTCTGCGGCGCGGTCGTCCCCCACACCACGGGGGCGTCGCCGGCCAGGTCCGCGAGGGCCTCGCCCACCGGCGTCGGGGAAACAAGCAGGGAAGCGTCGGCGGCCGGTGCCGCGGAGACCGGCGCGAGGGTGTCGCCGGCCGGGGTCCCGGAGACAAGCACGGGAGCGTCAGCCGCCGCTGCCTCGCGGGGGGCTGCCGGGGCGCCGGCGCGCGGCGCGGCCGCCGCTTTCGCGGGAGCCGCGGCGGGCAGGACGGCTCCCAGGCCGGAAACGGCCGGAATCGTATCCCTGGCGGGGACGCGCATCGGGGTGGGCGGGGCCGCGCCGGGCTCTTCCGGACGGACGGTCAGCTCCGTGCCGGGCGGCAGCGTGGTCAGGGCCCGGGGCGGTGGCTCACCGGCCCACACCACCAGCGTGGCCGGGAGCAGCCGGGAGCCGGCCGCGGATTCGGCGGCGGCGAGCGCCTCCCGTACCGCTTCGGGCGTGGCGGCGTCGACACCGAGCGCGGCGAGCACCGCGACGACCGTGCCCTCGGGGACGGGCACCGTGACATCGGCGGACGGGGAGAAGGAGGTGGCGACGCCGTGCAGTGCGGCGAGCCGGGACAAGCCCATTCAGACTCCTGGGGACTCCATGCCCCGAGCGCTGCCGGATGACGGCTCGCTGGTCAGCGGGGCGAGGACGGCGAGCGGGGGTTCGCTGGTCAGAGGTGTGGCATCGGCGAGCGGGGGCTCACTGGTCAGGGGTATGGCGTCGGCCAGCGGCGCCTCGCTCGTGAGGGGGCCGGGGGCGCCGAAGGCGGCCGGGGACACGCTGATCAGCCGGGCGGGGCCCGGTACCTGCGGAGACAAGGCGGAGAGCAGAAGCTGCGCTGCGGCGGGCATGGTGGCCTCCTGGCCGTGGGGAACAGGACACAGCAGACCTACCCAACGGACACGGCCGCAGACGTAGGCGTCATGACAACGAGTTCAACGTGCTTCGGGTCACATTCCGTTCCCCGGAGGTCCGTTCCCCGTAAGACGTCCGCCGATTCCGGCCATTCGGCGTCGTCTTTCGCGTGGGCCGACGACGGTCGCACGCCCCTCGTCCAAGGTTCCATACCGGGCATTCAACCCACAGCGCCCAGGCGCATTGACACCCTCGCGCGCGGGTGGTGGGCTCGGAGCCCACCGGTGGGAGCGAGGGGGAACAGGCATGCAGCTCAGGCGCAGGAAGCACGCGACGGCCGTCGCCGTGGCCGTGCTCGGCGGGCTGCTCTCCGCGGGCGCCCCGGCCGCCGTCGCCGCCCCCTCCGCGCCCGGCGCCCCCGCCGTCACCACCCCGGACCGCAACGACGACGCCCCGCCCCCCGTGTGGCCCCGGCCGCAGAGCATCAAGGTGTCCGGGCCCTCGGTCCCGCTCACCGGCGAGGTGACGCTCGTCGCCGACGACCGGGCCGATCCGTACGCGGTCGACGCGCTCCGTCAGGTGCTGCGCGAGGCGGGCGTACGGTCCGTCCACGAGGCGCTGCCCGGCGCCGGGCCCGTGATCCGGTTCGGCGGGGACGGCGCCGCGGACGCCCTGCGCACACTGCGCGCGCCCGACCGCGCCGATCTCCCGTCCGGCGGCTACCGGATCGCGGTCGGCCACGTCGCGGGCCGGGACACCGTCGCGGTGGACGGAGTGGGCGACGACGGCCTGTTCCACGCGGTGCAGACGCTGCGCCAGCTCACCGGGGGCGGCCGGATCGCCGGCGTCACCGTCCGGGACTGGCCGGACGGCGCCGTACGCGGGATGACCGAGGGCTTCTACGGTCAGCCCTGGTCCCAGGAGGAGCGGCTCGCCCAGCTCGGCTTCATGGGACGCACCAAGCAGAACCGGTACCTCTACGCGGCCGGCGACGACCCGTACCGGCAGGCCCGCTGGCGCGAGCCGTACCCCGCCGGGCGGCGGGCCGAGTTCCGCGCGCTGGCCGAACGGGCCGCCGCCGAGCACGTGACGCTCGGCTGGGCCGTGGCTCCGGGCCAGTCCATGTGCCTGTCGTCGGACCGTGACGTGCGGGCGCTGACGAAGAAGATCGACGCCATGTGGGCGCTGGGCGTGCGGGTGTTCCAGGTGCAGTTCCAGGACGTCAGTTACAGCGAGTGGCACTGTTCGGCCGACGCCGACACCTTCGGCAGCGGCCCGCAGGCGGCGGCCAGGGCCCAGGCCCGGGTCGTGAGCGCGGTGGCGCGGCACCTCGCGGAGCGCCATCCGGGCTCGGAGCCGCTGTCCATGATGCCGACCGAGTTCTACCAGGACGGGGCGACGGACTACCGCACCGCGCTCGCCGGCGAGCTCGACGAGCGGGTGCAGGTCGCCTGGACCGGCGTCGGGGTCGTGCCGAAGACCATCACCGGCGGTGAACTGGCCGGTGCGCGCGCCACCTTCCGCCACCCGCTGGTGACGATGGACAACTACCCGGTCAACGACTACGCGCAGGACCGGATCTTCCTCGGCCCCTACACCGGCCGGGACCCGGCCGTCGCCGGCGGGTCGGCGGCGCTGCTGGCCAACGCGATGGAGCAGCCGTCCGCGTCCCGGATCCCGCTGTTCACCGCCGCCGACTTCGCCTGGAATCCGAAGGGGTACCAGCCGCAGGAGTCCTGGCAGGCGGCCATGGACGACCTCGCGGGCGGCGACGCCCGCAGCCGGGAGGCGCTGCGCGCACTGGCCGGCAACAGCGCCGGGTCCGTGCTGGGCGGTGACGAGTCGGCGTATCTGCGGCCGCTGCTCGCCGCGTTCTGGAAGTCCCGTACGGCCGAAGGCGCCCCTGCGCGCGACGAGGCGGCGCGCCGGCTGCGGGCCGCGTTCACGGTGATGCGCGAGACCCCGCAGCGGCTGGCCGGCCTGGCCGACGGGCGGCTCGACGACGAAGTGCGGCCGTGGAGCGAACAGCTTTCGCGCTACGGCCGGGCCGGCGAACTGGCCGTCGATCTGCTCCAGGCGCAGGCGCGCGACGACGGGGCGGCCGCCTGGCAGGCCTCCCTGGCCCTGGAGCCGGCCCTGAAGGCCGTGCGGACGGGCGGCGCGACGGTCGGCAAGGGGGTGCTCGCCCCGTTCCTCGACCGGGCCCGCAAGGAGGCCGACGCGTGGACCGGCTCGGATCGCGACAACGGCACGGTGACCGAGGCCCCGGGCAGCTACACGGTGCGCTTCGAGCGCGCCCGCCCGCTGGAGGCCGTCACCGCGATGACGCTGCCCGGTAGCGACGCGGCCGCCTCGGGGGCGACGGTCCAGGCCCATGTGCCCGGCGAGGGCTGGCGCGGCCTCGGCGCCCTGTCGGCGAGTGGCTGGACCCAGTCGCCGGGCCAGGGTGTGCGGGCGGACGCGGTCCGGATCAGCTGGCCGACCGCCACCCCGTCGGTCACCGGCGCACCGCCCCTGATCATCCCCCCGCTCGCCGGTGCCGCCCCGTCCCCCGGTACGGCTCCCCGGGTGCGCTCGCTCGTGCCGTGGTTCGGCGACGAGCCCGCCGCCCGGCTCGCTCTCGCGCGCGGCGAGACGGACGCCGAGATCGGCGGTGCGCCGCAGCGCGTCGAGGCGCGGCTCTCCGCGCGCCGCCCGGCCGAGGTGCGCGGCGCGCTCACGGCCAAGGCGCCCAAGGGCATCACGGTCCGGGTGCCGAAGCGGACGACCGTGCCGCGCGGTTCCCGCACCGGGGTGCCCGTGGAGATCACCGTCGCCGCGGACACGCCCGCCGGTGAGTACCAGGTGCCGTTCTCCTTCGGTACCGAGGAGACCACCCTGACCGTCCGGGCGTTCCCCCGCACGGCGGGCCCCGACCTGCTGCGTACGGCCACCGCCTCCTCGTCCGGCGACGAGACCGCGGACTTCCCGGCGGCGGCCGCCTCGGACGGCGACCCGGAGACCCGCTGGTCCTCGCCGGCCGAGGACGGCGCCTGGTGGCAGGCCGAGCTGCCGGCCCCCGCCCGGGTCGGCCAGGTGGTGCTGGAGTGGCAGGACGCCTACGCCTCCCGCTACCGCGTCCAGGTCTCCGCGGACGGCCGCACCTGGCGCACGGCGGCCACGGTCCGCAACGGCGGGGGCGGGCGCGAATCGGTCCGGATGGACGCGAAGGACACCCGCTTCCTCAGGATCCAGGGCGACGGGCGGGCCACCGAGTACGGCTACTCGCTCTGGTCCGTCCAGGCGTACGCCGTGGCGGAGTAGGCCGCCCGGCGGACACCAGGACGGCGCACCGGGTCCTGCGGGGGCCCGGGACGTCGGACGACGCGGGCCCGGGACCGGGACCGGAACGGCCGCAGGCCGCAGGCCGCAGGCCGCAGGCCGCAGAACAGCACAGGTCCAGGGCGGCGCACCGGGACGTCGGACGACCGCGGGCCCGGGACCGGAACGGCTGCAGGCCGACACAGGCCCAGGACGGCGCAGGACCGGGCGCAGGACCGGGTTCTCAGGCTGATATGCCGTCGATCCGGGCCATCGCGTCGTCCGCGCCGAACGGCTGCAGGTAGGGCAGCCAGCGGGGGTCCCGGTGCCCCGTGCCGATGATCCGCCAGGCCAGGCCGGTCGGCGGGGCGGGCTGCTGGTGCAGACGCCAGCCGAGCTCGGGCAGATGGCGGTCGGCCTTGACGTGGTTGCAGCGGCGGCAGGCGGCCACCACGTTGTCCCAGGCGTGCTGCCCGCCGCGGCTGCGCGGGATGACGTGGTCGACGCTGGTCGCGGCGGCGCCGCAGTACATGCAGCGCCCGCCGTCCCTGGCGAAGAGCGCCCGGCGGGTGAGGGGGACGGGGCCTCGGTACGGGACGCGGACGAACCGCTTCAGCCGGACGACGCTGGGCGCCGGAACGGCGCGGGTGGCACTGTGCATGAGGGCGCCGGACTCCTCGAGGCAAATGGCCTTGTTCTCGAGGATGAGGACGAGCGCGCGGCGGAGTGGTACGACGCCGAGTGGCTCGTACGACGCGTTGAGAACCAGGACATGCGGCACGTGGACGCCTCCTTGTACGCCGGCGGCGCGTGGCTCGCGCCGGGACGATCCGGTCTCAGTCTCCCCTCAGGCCTGGTCATAGCGCCACCACGTGCGAGTAACGGGCCGGAAGGATTTTTTTCTCCGGGACCCTGCCGCCCGTACGGGAGGACGCGCCGCGACAGGCGCTTCGAGGGGCCTTCCGCCGCGACCGCCCGCGCTGTGCGATCGGCCACAGGCCGCCTCCGCACACCGCCGCCGCTCCTCGCCGGACCGGTCCCTCAGCCCGCCCGGCACAGGGGAGGCGGCGTCACCCGGCCCCCGTGCACCGGGCGGCCCTACCTCTTGCCTATCCCCGGGTGAGACGCGTCTCTCCCCTCCGTCACGGCAACGGAGCATTCCGGATGCCCCGTTAGTGTGGTTGTTCAGCGCTCGCCCAGCCGGAGGTTCCGCCGTGTCACTGTCCGCCCTGTTGGCCGCAGCCCCGTCACCCGAGCCCGGCGGCTCGCTGGACGATGCCGCGAAGCAGGCAGGCAACGCCGCGAGCTGGGTGGAGCAGAACTGGTCCACCTGGCTGAACACCGGTCTGCGGATCGTGCTCATCGCCGCCATCGCGATCGCGTTGCGCATCGCCGTCCGCCGCACCCTGACCAAGCTCATCGAGCGCATGAACCGCAGCGCCCAGGCGGTGGAGGGCACCGCGCTCGGCGGTCTGCTGGTCAACGCGGAGCGGCGCCGGCAGCGCTCGGAGGCGATCGGCTCCGTACTCCGTTCGGTGGCCTCGTTCCTGATCCTCGGCACGGCCGCCCTGATGATCCTGGGCGCGTTCCAGATCAATCTGGCCCCGCTGCTGGCCTCCGCGGGGGTCGCCGGAGTGGCGCTCGGCTTCGGTGCGCGCAACCTGGTCACCGACTTCCTGTCCGGTGTCTTCATGATCCTCGAGGACCAGTACGGCGTCGGCGACACCATCGACGCGGGCGTCGCCTCCGGCGAGGTCATCGAGGTCGGCCTGCGGGTCACCAAGCTGCGCGGCGACAACGGCGAGATCTGGTACGTCCGCAACGGCGAGGTGAAGCGGATCGGCAACCTCAGCCAGGGCTGGTCCACCGCCGGCGTCGACGTCCAGGTACGCCCCACCGAGAACCTCGACCGGGTCCGTACGGTGATCACCGAGGCCGCCCAGCAGATGGCCAAGGACGACCCGTGGACCGAGCGGCTGTGGGGCCCGGTGGAGATCCTGGGCCTGGACTCGGTGCTGCTGGACTCGATGACGGTCCGGGTGACCGCGAAGACGATGCCGGGCAAGGCCCTGGGGGTGGAGCGCGAGCTGCGCTGGCGCATCAAGCGCGCCTTCGACGAGGCCGGCATCCGCATGGTCGGCGGCGTCCCGGCCCTGCCGGACGAACCGTCGGCCGCCGACCCCACGGCCGCGATGGCGGCCCCTTCGGCGTACGCCTCGACCACGTCGCCCCAGTCCCTGGCGACGACGCCGATACCGCCGGCTGCGCCGAGCATCACGAAGTAGCGCGCGGTCGTACGCCCGCCGCCCGGACGAGGGGCACCCCGCGAGGTCTGCGGGGTGCCCCTCGCTCCGTCCTGGCCTTGCGCCGCTGTCATGTGGCCCGCATCACATCACTTTCGCCGGCGGTCGGTTCGCCAGGGACCCATCCCCGCCGCAGCGGCCGCCGAGCGGTCCGAATAGTGCGCACCTCGGTTCACCGAGAACGACTTCGGGCATGCACAACACGTGACCCCGCCCCCGCGCGAGACCGCGGTGCCCGGGCGCCGCCCTGCCCAGGTAACGCTTTGGCTTCCACCGCGCCGCAGGCCATTGACGGCCAGGTGGCGCGCGTCCTACGGTCCTCCCACCGAATAGGAAACTTTCCTAACAGAGGGCGGGTGTAGTGACCATGGCCGGAACCACGCCGGGAACCCCCCGCGTTCTGCGCGCCATGAACGACCGCGCCGCCCTTGATCTGCTGCTGGAGCACGGGCCCCTGTCGCGGACCCGGATCGGGAAGCTCACCGGGCTCTCCAAGCCCACCGCCTCCCAGCTGCTGGCCCGGCTGGAGGCGGCCGGGCTGGTCGTCGCGACCGGGACCGCCGCCGGGCGGCCCGGGCCCAATGCGCAGCTGTACGCCGTCAACGCTACGGCCGCCCATGTCGCGGGGCTCGATGTGAACGCCCAGCGGATCGTCGCCGCCGTCGCCGACGTGACGGGCGCGACCGTCGGGGAGTTCGAGCTGCGGACCCCCGGGCGGCGCGCGGACAGTGTGGTGCGGCAGGTGGCGGACGCGCTGGACGGGGCCGTCAAGGAGGCCGGGCTGACCCGGTCCGATGTGCACCGGGTGGTCATCGGCACGCCGGGCGCGTTCGACCCGGGCACGGGCCGGCTGCGGTACGCCTCCCACCTGCCCGGCTGGCACTCGCCCACCCTGCTGGACGAGCTGGCGGCCTTCCTGCCGATGCCGGTGGAGTACGAGAACGACGTGAACCTCGTCGCGGTGGCCGAACAGCGGCTCGGCGCGGCCCGGGGGCACGACGACTTCGTGCTGCTGTGGAACGAGGAGGGCCTCGGCGCCGCCCTCGTCATCAACGGCCGCCTGCACCGCGGCTTCACCGGCGGCGCCGGTGAGGTCGGCTTCCTGCCGGTGCCCGGCGCCCCGCTGGTCCGCCAGGTCACCAAGGCGAACTCGGGCGGGTTCCAGGAGTTGGCGGGCGCCCAGGTGCTCGCCCGGCTGGCCCGTGAGCTCGGCATCGACGACGAGGCGGTGCGCGGCCCCGGCACCCATCACGAGATCGCGGCCGCGCTGGTGGGCCGGGCGGCCGAGGCGGCGGAGCGGGGCGAGGGCGGACCGTACGGCCGGCTGCTCGACCAGTTCGCCACCGGGCTGGCGACCGGTCTCGCCTCCATGGTCGCCGTCCTGGACCCCGAGGTCGTCGTGCTGTCCGGTGAGCTGATCGCGCGCGGCGGGGAACCGCTGCGCGGCCGGGTGGCGGCCGAGCTCGCCGAACTGGCGGCGTCCCGGCCCCGGCTGATCACCGGCGAGGTGACCCGTCGGCCCGTCCTGCGCGGCGCGCTGGAGAGCGCGCTCGCCACCACCCGCGACGAAGTGTTCGACACCTCGCGCTGATCCCGCACGTCCACGTAAGCCCTCCTTCCCGTCCCAACCCCTCATCGGGAGATCCCACCATGTCCGGAAACCGCCGGAAGCCGGCCGTCGCGCTCGCCGCGACCGCCGCGATAGCCCTGTTCGCCTCCGCCTGTACCGGTCAGAGCGGCTCCGGTGCCAGTGATGACGCGTCCAAGGAGACGACCATCAACTTCTGGCACGGCTGGAGTGCCCCGAACGAGGTCAAGGGCATCCAGGACACGGTCGACGCCTTCGAGAAGGCGCATCCGAACATCCATGTGAAGGTCGTCGGCAACATGACCGACGACAAGATCAACCAGGCGCTCCGCGCGGGCGGTTCCAAGGCGCCGGACGTCGTCTCGTCGTTCACCACGAACAACGTGGGCAAGTTCTGCTCGTCGAAGGCGTTCGTCGACCTCAACCCGTTCCTGAAGAAGGACGGCATCGACGCGGACGCGACCTTCCCGAAGGCGATGAACGAGTACACGCAGTTCGACGGCGTGCGCTGCACGGTGCCGCTGCTGGGCGACGCGTACGGGCTGTACTACAACAAGGACGCGTTCGAGGCCGCCGGGATCACGAGCCCGCCGAAGACCTGGTCCGAGTTCGCCGCCGACGCCAAGAAGCTGACGAAGACCAAGGGCGACTCGTACGAACAGCTCGGTTTCATGCCGAACTACCACGGCTACGAGTCGACGACCGAGCACTACCTCGGCAGCTGGAACCCGACGTACTTCGACGCGGACGGCAAGTCCAACATCGCCAAGGACCCGGCGTTCACGTCGATGCTCACCCAGCAGAAGAAGCTGGTCGACTCGCTCGGCGGCTACCGGAAGCTGGAGAAGTTCCGTACCGGCTTCGGTGACGAGTGGGGCGCGAAGCACCCGTTCCACACCGGGCAGGTGGCCATGCAGCTGGACGGCGAGTGGCGGCTAGGCATGGCCGAGGACACCAAGCCGGAGTTCGAGATCGGCGTGGCCCCGATGCCCGTCGCCGACGACGAGGCCGACACGTACGGCAAGGGCTACCTGACCGGCACCATCGCCGGGATCGCCGCCACCTCCGAGAAGCAGAACGCGGCCTGGGAGCTGGTGAAGTTCATGACGACCGACACCGACGCGGTGGTGAACTTCGCCAACGCCATCCACAACGTGCCCTCCACGCTTGCCGCGCTCAAGTCGCCGAAGCTGAAGTACGACCCGCGCTTCAAGACCTTCCTGGACATCGCGGCCAACCCGGACTCCACCACCACCCCGCCCTCGGTGAACGGCGGCGCGTACCTGACGTCCCTGCAGAACCTCGGCTTCGAGGTCGAGAAGGGCACCCAGAAGGACATCGAGGCGGGCCTGGAGAAGACCGCGAAGGAAATCGACGCGGCGATCGCACAGGCGAAGTAGAGCCGACGCGATGAGCACGTACACACTGCGTTCGAAGCGCCGCCGTGCGGCGCTGCGGACGGCGGCCTTCATGTCACCGTGGCTGATCGGGTTCTGCGTCTTCTTCGCCTACCCGCTGCTCTCCACGCTCTACTTCTCCTTCACCAGTTACGACGGGTTCACCGCTCCGGAGTTCAGCGGGCTGAAGAACTGGTCGTTCGTCTTCAACGACTATCCGCTGTTCTGGCCGGCCCTGCGCAACACGCTGTGGCTGGTCGTGGTCATGGTCACCTGCCGGGTGGTGTTCGGCCTCGGTGTCGGCCTGCTGATCACCAAGATCAAGACGGGCGCCGGGGTCTTCCGGACGCTCTTCTACCTGCCGTACCTGGCCCCGCCGGTCGCCGCCACGCTGGGCTTCGTCTTCCTGCTCAACCCGGGCACCGGACCGGTCAACTCGATCCTCGGTGACCTCGGCATGGGGACCCCGGGCTGGTTCACCGACGCCACCTGGTCCAAGCCGGCGCTGACCGCGCTCGCGGTGTGGGGGGTGGGCGACCTGATGGTGATCTTCATGGCCGCGCTGCTCGACGTACCGAAGGAGCAGTACGAGGCGGCGGAGCTGGACGGGGCGTCCCCGTACCAGCGGTTCCGCTTCGTCACGCTGCCGAACATCTCGCCGATCATCCTGTTCGCCGTGGTCACCGGCATCATCCAGACGATGCAGTACTACACCCAGCCCCTGGTGGCCGGGAAGGTCGCCTCGGGTGTCATGGGCGGCTCGGGGCAGCAGTTCGAACCGGGCTACCCCGACAAGTCGACACTGACGCTTCCGCAGCTGGTCTACAACCTCGGTTTCCAGCGCTTCGACTACGGCTCCGCCTGCGTGGTCGCTCTCGTTCTCTTCGTCCTCGCCATGGCGTTCACCGCACTGCTGATGCGGCGCCGCAGCGGGCTGATCCAGGCAGGTGAGTGACGTGGCGCAGGTTCTCGGCACACCGAAGGCCGCCGGCCCGGCGAGTGACCCCGTCACCCCGGCCGAGCGGGTCGCCCGCCGCACGTCGCTGCTGCGCTGGATCGCCGTGCACTCGCTCGGCGTCGCGGCCGCGCTCTTCTTCGTGCTGCCGTTCGTCTTCCTCTTCCTCACCTCGCTGATGAGCGACCAGCAGGCACTGACCCGTGACCTGTGGCCGCACCCCTTCGAGTGGAGCAACTACAGGGATGTGTTCGACACCCCTGGCTTCCTCACCTGGTGGAAGAACACCCTGCTGTACGCGGGCCTGGGCACCGTCCTCACGGTCGTCTCCTCGCTGCCCGTGGCGTACGCCCTCGCCAAGTTCCGTTTCCGCGGCCGGCACCTGTCGCTGATGCTGGTCATCTCGATGATGATGCTTCCGCCCCAGGTCGTCGTCATCCCGATGTACCTGTTCTGGGCCAAGCAGCTGGACATGTCCGGCACGCTCTGGCCGCTGATCATCCCGATGGCGTTCGGCGACGCGTTCTCCATCTTCCTGCTGCGGCAGTTCCTGCTGACCATTCCCGACGAGTACCTGGACGCGGCGAAGGTCGACGGCTGCGGCGAGTTCCGCACCCTGCTGCGCGTCGTGATCCCGATGGCCAAGCCGGGCATCGCCGCCGTCGCCCTCTTCCAGTTCTTCTACGCCTGGAACGACTACTTCGGCCCGCAGATCTACGCCTCCGAGAACCCGGCGGCCTGGACGCTGAGTTACGGACTGGAGTCCTTCAAGGGCGCGCACCACACCGACTGGAACCTGACCATGGCCGCGACCGTACTGGTCATGGCCCCTGTGATCGTCGTCTTCTTCTTCGCACAGAAGGCATTTGTCGAGGGCGTCACACTGACCGGAGTAAAAGGCTGATTCATGAAGCTCGCAGTAGTGGGTGGCGGGTCCACCTACACACCTGAACTGATCGACGGTTTCGCACGGCTGCGGGACACCCTGCCGGTCGAGGAGCTCGTGCTCGTCGACCCGGCGGCCGACCGGCTCGAACGCGTCGGCGGCCTCGCCCGGCGGATCTTCGCCAAGCAGGGCCACCCGGGGAGGATCGTCACCACCTCGGACATCGACGCGGGCGTCGCCGGCGCCGACGCGGTCCTGCTCCAGCTGCGCGTGGGCGGCCAGGCCGCCCGCAACCAGGACGAGACCTGGCCGCTGGAGTGCGGCTGCGTGGGCCAGGAGACCACCGGGGCCGGCGGCCTCGCCAAGGCCCTGCGGACCGTCCCCGTCGTCCTGGACATCGCCGAGCGCGTCCGGCGCACCAACCCGGACGCCTGGATCATCGACTTCACCAACCCGGTCGGCATCGTCACCCGGGCGCTGCTCCAGGCCGGGCACAAGGCCGTCGGTCTGTGCAACGTGGCGATCGGCTTCCAGCGCAAGTTCGCAGCTCTGCTCGACGTGACCCCCGGTGAGGTGCACCTCGACCACGTCGGGCTGAACCACCTGAGCTGGGAGCTCGGGGTGCGCCTGGGCGGTCCCGAGGGCGAGAACGTGCTGCCGCGGCTCATCGCCGAGCACGGCGACGCGATCGCGGACGACCTGCACATGCCGCGGGCGGTCGTGGACCGGCTCGGCGTCGTCCCCTCGTACTACCTGCGCTACTTCTACGCGCACGACGAGGTGGTGCAGGAGCTCGGCACCAAGCCCTCGCGGGCGGCCGAGGTCGCCGCGATGGAGAAGGAGCTCCTCGCCCTGTACGGGGACCCGGCGCTGGACGAGAAGCCCGCGCTGCTCGCCAAGCGCGGCGGCGCCTTCTACTCGGAGGCGGCCGTGGACCTGGCGGCCTCGCTGCTGGGCGACGGCGGCTCCGCGGTGCAGGTGGTCAACACGTACAACAAGGGGACGCTGCCGTTCCTGCCGGACGACGCGGTGATCGAGGTGCAGGCCCGGGTCGGCAGGACCGGTGCGACGCCGCTCGCCGTGCCGGAGCTGGACCCGCTGTACGCCGGTCTGATCGCCCACGTGACGGCGTACGAGGACCTGGCGCTGGAGGCCGCGCTGCGCGGGGGCCGCGACCGGGTGTTCAAGGCGCTGCTCGCGCACCCCCTGATCGGCCAGTTCGAGTACGCCGAGGCGCTCACCGACAAGCTGATCGCGCACAACCGGGAGCACCTGGCGTGGGCGTGAACGGTGCGGTCCTCGCGATCGACGCGGGGAACAGCAAGACCGATGTGGCACTCATCGGTGAGGACGGCGCCGTGCTGTCCACGGCCCGGGGCGGCGGCTTCCAGCCGCCCGTGGTCGGTGTCCGGACGGCCGTGGACGTGCTCGGCGCGGCGGTGGAGCAGGCGCTGGCCTCGGCCGGTGCGGGCGCGGGGTCCGTCGCCCATGTGTCCGCCTGCCTCGCCAACGCCGATCTGCCGGTCGAGGAGGAGCAGTTGACCGAGGCCCTGCTCGCCCGCGGCTGGGGTCGCACGGTGGAGGTGCGCAACGACACCTTCGCGATCCTGCGGGCGGGGGCCGACGAGCCGCGCGGGGTGGCCGTCGTGTGCGGTGCGGGGATCAACTGCGTCGGCATGCTGCCGGACGGGCGGACCGCGCGGTTCCCCGCGATCGGCCGGATCTCCGGCGACTGGGGCGGCGGTTCAGGGCTGTCCGAGGAGGCGATGTGGTTCGCCTCGCGTGCCGAGGACGGCCGCGGTGAAGCGACCGAACTGGCCCGTGCGCTGCCCGCCCACTTCGGGCTGGACTCGATGTACGCGCTGATCGAGGCGCTCCACCTGGGCCGGATCGCGGCGGGGCGGCGGCACGAGCTGGCACCGGTGCTGTTCGCGACCGCGGCGGCCGGTGACGCGGTGGCGCGCGGGCTGGTGGACCGGCTGGCCGAAGAGGTCGTGGCGCTGTCCTCGGTCGCGCTCTCCCGCCTCGGCCTGCTCGGCGAGGAGGCTCCGGTGCTGCTGGGCGGGAGCGTGCTGGCCGCCCGTCACCCGCAGTTGGACGACCGGATCGCCGAACTCCTCACGGCGCGCGCCCCGAAGGCGGTGGTGCGGGTGGTGCGGGAGCCCCCGGTGCTGGGCGCCGGGCTGCTGGGCCTGGACCACACGGGTGCGGCGCCGGAGGTGCACGCCCGGCTGCGGGCGCGGTACGCCTGACGCACGGTCGCACCGGTGGATGTCAGGGGCGTCCCGTAGCCTTCGGGCTGTGGGACGCCCTTGTGCGTACGGGAACCGATCAGTTGCCCCGGACGTGTTCATGGGGGGGAGATCGATCCGTTTCGGGGATTGCGTCGTAGATCGTCTTGATCGACGGCGCGGGCCTTGATCGAATGCTGTGTGACTGCGGCTGACGACAGTCGGCCGCTCCGTGGACCGGTGCGGGATCCGGGCGTTCGCGATGTGGACGCCCGTCCCTGCGGCCATACTTCTGGCCGGGTACCAGTCCCCCCGATCGGCCGGGGGGCGGGCCACCGTCAGTGACCGAGGGGGAGGTCAAGTGACATACCCGCCGAATGTGCGCCCGGCGCCGCTCCGCGCGCCGGAGCAGCAGCCCGCGCCGGCGGCCGTACCCGCGCCGCCGCCGCACAGTGTCCGGGCGGTCGTGACGCAGCGGCTGCGCGCCGCGGCGACCACCGAGCCCGGCCGGCTCCAGATCATCGGGGCCGTGCTGGCGCTGCTCGTCGTGGCGTTCGGGGCGGTGACGGCGTTCGAGATCAGCGACCGCGCGGCGGCGGCGAACGACGTGGTGGAGCGCAGTCAGCCGCTCAGCGCGGACGCGGCGGGCATCTACCGCTCGCTGGCGGACGCGGACGCGGCGGCCGCGAGCGGCTTCCTGGCCGGTCCGCAGGAACCGCGCGCGGTCCACGACCGGTACGTGAAGGACATCGAGGACGCCTCCCGGCTGCTGGTGAAGGCCGCTGCCAACACGGACGCGTCCACGAAGTCCGGCCACGAGATCACCACGCTCAACGAGGAACTCCCCCGCTACACCGGTCTGATCGAGCGCGCCCGCGCCAACAACCGGCAGGGACTGCCGCTGGGCGGCGCCTATCTCCGGTACGCGAACCAGAAGATGACCAACGAGCTGCTGCCCGCCGCCGAACGGCTGTACACGGCGGAGACCGGCCGGCTCGACCGGGACTACCACTCCGCGCGCGCCTGGCCGTTCTTCTCCCTCGGCATCGGCATCGTCGCGCTGGCCGTACTGTTCTGGGCCCAGCGGCGCAACTACCGCAGGACCAACCGGGTGTTCAATCACGGCTTGCTGGCCGCGACGGCGGCGGCGACGGTGATACTGCTGTGGCTGGCGGTGGGACACACCGTGGCCAGGTCCGGCCTGGCCGAGGCCGACACCCACGGCCAGCAGTCCCTGGACGTGCTCAACCGGGCACGCATCGACTCGCTGAAGGCGCGCTCCAGTGAGAACCTCACGGTGGTCGCCCGTGGTGCGGTGCTCACCGCGGACGGCAAGAACGACAAGTACGAGACGGACTACGGCACGGGCATGAAGGCGCTGGGCGAAGAGCTGGACAAGGCCGCGAAGCTGGCCGAGGACACCCATGACGCCGAGGGAAGCAAGCCGGTCGGCGACGCCGTGAAGGCTGTCACGGAGTGGCAGAACCGTCACCGGACCGCCCGCAAGACCGACGACGGCGGCGACTACGACACCGCCCTGGATCAGATCATCGGGCCGCGGGACTCGACGGGTGAGTCCTTCAGCCAGGTGGACGAAGCGCTGCGCAAGGCACTCGCCCACGAGCAGAGCGACTTCACCCGGGCCGCCAAGGACGGGCGCGGGGCCCTGGGCGGGCTGCCGATCGGAGCCGCGGCCCTCGCCGTGCTGGGCGCGGTGGCCGCGATCGTCGGCGTCAACCGCAGGCTCTCGGAGTTCCGGTGACAGGGGGAGCGATGACAGCGAAGGACCCGAGGACGGGCCGTGGGGGCCGGGCGCACCGGCTGCGCGGCTGGGGCGGCGTGACCGCCATGGCCGCGGCCTGTGCGGTGACGGCATCGCTGACCCTGCTGCCGCTCTCCCACAGCGGCAGGACCGCCCTCGACTCGGGGACCGGGACGGCCCACGCCGTTCAGGCGCGTGCCGACGACTGCACGGACCCGGAGGCCAGCCTGCTTCCCGGCCGGCCGGAGGGCGACGCGATCAAGCGGATCAAGGACCGCGGCAAGCTGATCGCCGGCGTCGACCAGAACAGCTTCCAGTGGGGGTTCCGCAACCCGGCGACCGGGAATCTCGAAGGCTTCGACATCGACCTGGTGCGGGCCATCGCCAAGGACATCCTGGGCAGCGAGGACAAGGTCATCTTCCGGGCGATCCCCACCAACCAGCGCATCGCCGCACTGGAGAACGACAAGGTCGACGTCGTCGTCCGGACGATGACGATCAACTGCGCCCGGCTGGACCAGGTGTCGTTCTCCACGGCCTACTTCCAGGCCGGTCAGCAGGTCCTCGCGCCGAAGGAGGACGCGGACAAGGGGAAGGCGATCACCGGCTTCAACTCCTCGCTGGCCGGCAAGCGGGTCTGCACCGCCGAGGGTTCCACCGCCTACGAGGCGCTGGAGAAGGAGTCGTTCGGTTCCGTGTTCAAGGACGAGCACGACGGCAGCGCGGCCGACGAGGACAGGCTCACCGTCCCCAACCAGCTGGACTGCCTGGTGCGGCTCCAGATGGGCGAGGTCGACGCGGTCGTCACGGACAACGCCCTCGCGGCCGGCCAGGCCGCGCAGGACCCGGCCGTGGAGCTCAAGGGCGCCCCCTTCACCACCGAGTACTACGGCGTGGCCACGAAGAAGGGCGCCGACGATCTGGTGTCCCGGGTGAACAAGGTGCTGGTCGACTACCGCGCCGGTGGCGGCGGCAGCCGCTGGATGGACTCGTACCACGCCTGGCTGGAGGGCGGGCTCCCCGGGATATCGGGGCCACCGGCACCCAAGTACCGGGACAACTGAGGCAGTTCATGTGGATCAGGCCGGACCGGGGGCACGGGCACCCGGACGGCGGGTCGGCAGCACAGACCCTGCCGGGCGCCCCCGCCCGGCAGGAAGAGCGAAGAGGTGATCGATGGGCGTCGCGGGCCCCTTCCCCAGCTACGCGGCCCGGCCTCCCGGCCCGGTCATGGACCGGGACGAGGCCGACCGTGCGCTGGCCCGGCTCGGTGCGGAGCACGAGGCGATCGAGACCTCGCTCCTCGCCCTGCAGGACCACGCCGGGCGCCGGCTGCTGGAGGGCGCCGAGCTCACCGGTGTCACCAAGGAGCGCTGGAGCGCCACCGAGCAGTCGATCACCCTGTTGTGGACCTACTTCGAGGCGTACGCGGGCGCGCTCAACCAGGCGCGCGACGTCCGGGCCCGGCGCCGTCAGCCCAACCGCGAGGACCTGGTGGCGCTCACCGAGCTGCTGCGCGGTGAGGGGGTGACGGTGGCGCATGCCGCCGCCGCCCCCGACCCGTCGATCACCGGTCCGGCCCGGCTCTCCGAGCGCTTCACGCTGGAGGAGCTCGTCCAGCGGATGAACGAGCTGTACGCGCGCGCGCTCGACATGGTCGTCGCCTCCGACTCCGTGTGGTCGGCGATGCCCGCCCGGATAGACCTGCTCGCCGCCGAACTGCGCCGCACCCACTCGCTGGCGCACTCGGTCGGCGTACGGCCCGGGGAGCACCCTGCGGGCGACGACCTGGAGGCGATCATCCAGGAGCTGACCACGCTGCGGGTGCAGGTGATCTCCGACCCGCTGGCGTTCTGGCTGCCGGGGCCCGGAAGTTCGGCGCCGGGCGGCGGCCGCCCGGACACGACGCGCTACGACCGGGCGGCGCGGGCGCTGGACGAGGTGCGGCGGGAGGTCGAGGCGGTGCTCGCGGTCCGGCAGGACGCCGAGCAGCGCCTCGTCCAGCTGCGTGACGTCCTTTCCCGGGCCGACCGCACCCTGGCGGAGGCCAGGGCGGCGCGCGGTGAGGTGCTGGCGAAGATCGCCGCGTCCGAGGTGCCCGCCGTCAACGGCCCGCCGACGGTGCTCCAGGAGCGGCTGGCCGCCGCGTCGGAGTTTCGCAGGCATGCCCAGTGGCACCGGCTGTCACCGCTTCTGGATTCCCTGGAGCGCCAGGCAGAGGAGGAGTTGCTGCGGGCCCGGGAGCAGCTGACGGCGGTCACGGCGCCGCTGGCCGTCCGGGCGGAGCTGCGCGGCCGGCTCGACGCGTACAAGGCGAAGGTGGCCCGGCACGGGCTGGCGGAGGACCCGCTCCTCATCGAGCGGTACGACGCGGCGCGCCGGATGCTGTGGAGCGCGCCGTGCGATCTGCGGGTCGCCGCGCTGGCGGTGCAGCGCTACCAGGACGTGGCGCTGGACATGCTGGCGGGGCGCGGGCCGTCCGCCCCCGAGGACCGGTGGGGGCGCCCGTGAGACGTCCGGGGATCGTGGGGCACATGGTGTGCGGGACGGGTAGGGACAAGGCAGCGTGGCCGCCCCGGCGGCGGGGCGAACAGGGGGAACGACCATGAGTACGCAGTGCCAGCGCCCCGCGTGCGAGGGCAGTTACGAGGACATGGGCGGCGGTGAGCTGTACTGCGACACCTGCGGTCTGGCGCCGGTCGTGTCGCCGAACGGCATGGTGAGCTCGTCGCCCACCGGGATCGCGGGTGGCGGACGCGGCAGCGGCAGGAGGAGCGACAGCGCCTCGGCCCGCAGCAGTTCGCAGGGCTCGTCGAGGGCCTCCGCGCGGGCTTCCTCCCGCTCGTCGACCTCGCGGCGCTCGGTGTCGGGGCGGCTCTCGCGCGCGCTGTCCGGGAGGTCCACGTCGCGTTCGGTCTCGGTGCGTTCCTCGGCCAGGTCGACGGGTTCCTCGGGCCGCAACCGGCTGGGGGCCGGGCTGGTGCTCGTACCGGACGTGCCGCGCCCCGATCCGCGCACCGCGGTGATGGAGAACCCGGAGGTGCCCGAGCGCAAGCGGTTCTGCTCGCGTTCGGACTGCGGGGCGCCGGTGGGGCGGGCCCGGGGCGACCGGCCGGGGCGTACGGAGGGGTTCTGCACCAAGTGCGGGCACCCGTACTCCTTCGTGCCCAAGCTCCAGGGGGGTGACGTCGTCCACGGCCAGTACGAGGTCGCCGGCTGCCTGGCGCACGGCGGGCTCGGCTGGGTCTACCTCGCGGTGGACCGCGCGGTCTCCGACCGGTGGGTGGTGCTCAAGGGCCTGCTCGACACCGGGGACCAGGACGCCATGGCGGCGGCCATCTCCGAGCGCCGGTTCCTCGCCGAGATCGAGCACTCCAACATCGTCCGGATCTACAACTTCGTCGAGCACCTCGACCAGCGGACCGGTTCGCTCGACGGCTACATCGTCATGGAGTACGTCGGCGGCAAGGCGCTCAAGGAGATCGCCAACGAACGCCGCACCCCGTCCGGGAAGCGGGATCCGCTGCCCGTCGAGCAGGCGTGCGCGTTCGGCATCGAGGCGCTGGAGGCGCTGGGCCACCTGCACAGCCGCAACCTGCTGTACTGCGACTTCAAGGTCGACAACGCGATCCAGACCGAGGACCAGCTGAAGCTGATCGACATGGGCGCGGTGCGCAGGATGGACGACGAGGAGTCGGCCATCTACGGCACGGTGGGGTACCAGGCGCCGGAGGTCGCCGAAACCGGCCCTTCGGTGGCGTCCGACCTGTACACGGTCGCGCGGACGCTCGCGGTGCTCACCTTCGACTTCCAGGGGTACACGAACGTCTTCGTGGACTCGCTGCCGGACCCGGACAACATCGAGGTGTTCCGGACCTACGAGTCGTTCTACCGGTTGCTGGTGCGGGCGACCGACCCCGATCCGGCCCGGCGGTTCGCCTCCGCCGCGGAGATGGCGGAGCAGCTGACGGGCGTGCTGCGCGAGGTGGTGTCGCTGCAGACCGGGCGCCCGCGCCCGGCGCTGTCGACCTTGTTCGGTGCGGAACTGCGGGTCACCGACACGGAGCTCTTCGCCCTCCGGACCGGTGACGTCTCGCGCCTGGGGGCCAGATCTCCGGAGTCCCACCGGCCGGGGCTGTTCGGAAGACGGGGCGTGAAGGGGACGGCGGCGCAGCCCCTGTCCCCGCCGCCCGCGTCCCCGCCGGCCGCGGTGGCGCCTCCCGGGGGCGTCCCGGGCGCCCTGCCCGCCGGGCCGCCTCCCGGCTTCGCCGCGGGGGCCGGCCCCCTGCCCTCCACCACCACGCACGTCCGCGGTGGCGCCCCCGGCGGCGAGGGGAACGGCGCCCCGCTCGCGTACGCACAGCCCCAGGCGGCCATCCCGGCCCCCCGGATGCCGGACGCGAGCCCGGGCGCCGTGCCGGGCCCGTACAGCGCGAACGTCCCCCGCCTCGCCGGGCTCGATGTGCGCGCGACCTCCCTCGCGCTGCCCGTGCCCCGGGTCGACGCGAACGACCCCAACGCCGGTTTCCTCGCCGGGGTGATGGCGTCGGCGCCCGCCGAACTGATCGCCGCGCTGCAGGCCGTGCCGGCCGCCTCCCTGGAGACGCGGCTGCGCGAACTGCGGGCCACGTTGGAGATGAACGACCTCGCCGGCGCGACGCGGACCCTGACCGCGCTGGAGGCGAAGTACCCGGACGACTGGCGAGTGGTCTGGTACCGCGGGCTCACCTCGCTCGTGTCCGGCGACAAGGAGACCGCGGCGCTGTCCTTCGACGCGGTCTACGACGCGTTTCCCGGGGAGCCGGCGCCGAAGCTGGCCCTCGGCATCTGCGCGGAGGTCCTGGGCCAGCTGGACAACGCCGCCGAGTACTACCGGCTGGTGTGGATGACCGACCCGAGCTTCGTGAGCGCGGCGTTCGGCCTGGCCCGGGTGCAGATCGCGGCCGGGGACCGGGGCGCGGCCGTCAGGACCCTGGAGTCGGTCCCGGAGGCGTCGATCCACTTCACGGCGGCCCGGGTCGCCGCGGTGCGGGCCCGGCTGCGGGAACGGTCCCCCGACGAGCCGCTGAGCACCGACCTGGTGGCGGCCTCGGCGCAGGTCTCGGAGCTGGCCGGGCTCGGTCTGGACCCGGTGCGCCGCGAGCAGTTGTCGACCGAGGTGCTGGGGACGGCGCTCGACTGGGTACTCTCCGGTAGTCCCACGGCTCGGCCCCCGGACCCTCAGTCGGTCCCGTACGCCGGGACCGAGGGGCCGAAGACGCTGCTCGGCAGTGACGTGGACGAGCGCGGCCTGCGTTTCGGGCTGGAGCGGTCGTACCGAATGCTCGCCCGGCTTGCGGAGCCCGGTGACGAGAGGATCGAACTGGTGGAGCGGGCCAACCGTTTCCGCCCCCGAACGTGGGTGTGAACATGTCGCAGAACCACCAGGAGACGGCCTTGTCGAGGTGTCCCGGCTGCGAGGAGCCGCTGGAGCCGGGGGATCTGTTCTGCGGTGCGTGCGGGTACGACCTGTCGGCCGTGCCCGAGCCGCCGCAGGACCGCCCGACGATCGCCATCACCACCCCGGCCGGCGAACCCGCCCCGGGTCCCGGCCACGGCCCCGTCCAGGGGGCGGCGCAGGCCGCCCCCGGGCAGGCGCCCGGCTCAGCCCCGGGTGCGGAGCGTTCGGCGCCGCCCGGCACCCCGGCCGGCGCGTCGGGCGACTTCGAGCTGGCCGCGCCGGAGGGGGCGGCGCCCGATCCCCGTACGTCCCCCGAGCCGGCACCGGCCCCGCCCGCCGGCACGAAGGTGTGCGTGGCCTGCCGGGCCGGTCACGTCGACACGGACGGCTACTGCGAGAACTGCGGCCACGCCCAGCCCCGCGAGCGCGACCACATGGAGCAGGAGCTCGGTTCGGTGGCCGCCGTCAGCGACCGCGGACTGCGTCATCACCGCAACGAGGACGCGTTCGCCGTGTCGAGCACCGCGTTGCCGGACGGCTCCCCGGCCGTCGTCGCGATCGTCTGCGACGGGGTGTCGTCGGCCAGCCGGCCGGACGAGGCCTCGGCCGCCGCCGCGCACGCCGCCAACGAGGCGCTCCTGGAGTCACTGCCGCGCGGCACGCATCCGCAGCAGGCGATGCACGAGGCGATCGTCGCCGCCGCCGCATCCGTCAACCTGCTGGCGCAGGACGCCGGTCAGGCCCAGGAGACCGATCCGCACCGCCACCAGAACGCCCCGGCCTGCACCCTGGTCGGCGCGATCATGGCGAGCGGTCTGCTGGTCGTCGGCTGGGTCGGCGACAGCCGCGTGTACTGGGTGCCGGAGGACCGCGCCACACCGCCGGCCCGCCTCACCGAGGACGACTCCTGGGCCGCGCAGATGGTCGCGGCCGGCCTGATGAACGAGGCGGAGGCGTACGCCGACGAGCGCGCCCACGCCATCACGGGCTGGCTCGGCGCGGACGCCTACGAACTGGAGCCGCACACCGCGTCGTTCAAACCGGACCGGCCGGGACTCGTGGTGGTCTGCACCGACGGTCTGTGGAACTACGCGGAGTCCGCCGCCGACATGGCCGCCGCGGTCCCCGAGGACGCGTACGAACGGCCGCTGCACGGCGCCCAGGTGCTGGTGGGTCACGCACTCGACGGCGGGGGCCACGACAACGTAACAGTGGCCCTCGTGCCGTTCGCCGTGCCGCAGCAAGGGGCAGGATCCGCCTACACCAGCGGGTGAGTCCCGTCCGTCCGCCGCCGCACCCCGATGTCTTTGCCCGCACCTCTGTCTTGATCTGACACGTGGAGCCTCAAGGAGCCGATCAGATGGCCAACTTCTCCAAGTCGAACGTGCCGCAGTTCTCCGTCGAGGTGTATCAGAACGAATATCTGCCGGAGGGCGGCCGTGAGGTCAACGGCATCATCACCGTCACCTCGACCGGGGGCGGCACCACCGGCGGCGTCCCGCTGACGGGCGCGGCGCCCTCCCACCTGACGGGCGGGGCGGCCGACGCGGCCGTGGTGATCATGGTGGACTGCTCGGGTTCGATGGACTACCCGCCGAAGAAGATGCGCAACGCCCGCGACGCGACGGCGGCGGCCATCGACACCCTGCGCGACGGCACCTCCTTCGCCGTGGTGGGCGGCACGCACGTGGCCAGGGAGGTCTACCCGGGCAACGGGCGGCTCGCCGTCGCCGACGCGCAGACCAAGGGTCAGGCGAAGGAGGCCCTGCGCCGGCTCAGCGCGGGCGGCGGTACGGCGATCGGCACCTGGCTGCGGCTGGCCGACCGGCTGCTCGGCGCCGCCGACGTGGAGATCCGGCACGGGATCCTGCTGACGGACGGGCGCAACGAGCACGAGGCGCCGGAGGACCTGCGGGCCGCGCTGGACGCGTGCGCGGGCCGGTTCACGTGTGACGCGCGCGGCGTCGGCACCGACTGGGAAGTGAAAGAGGTCACAGCGATCGCCTCCGCGCTGCTCGGCACGGCCGACATCGTCGCGGACCCGGCGGGGCTGGCCGCGGACTTCACGCAGATGATGGAGAACGCGATGGGCAAGGAGGTCGCGGACGTCGCGCTGCGCCTCTGGACCCCGGTCGGTGTGGAGATCAAGTTCGTGAAGCAGGTCGCGCCGACGGTGGCCGAGCTGACCGACCGCCGCACCGAGGCGGGGCCGCGCGCGGGGGACTACCCCACCGGTTCCTGGGGGGACGAGTCCCGCGACTACCACGTGTGCGTGCAGGTGCCGGAGGCCGGCATCGGGCAGGAGATGCTGGCGGCCCGCGTCTCGCTGATCCTTCCCGACCCCGCGGGCGGGGTGCCGCAGACCCTCTCGCAGGGGCTGGTCCGGGCGGTGTGGACGGACGACATGGTGGCGTCGACGTCGATCAATCCGCAGGTGGCGCACTACACGGGACAGGCCGAACTGGCACAAGTCATCCAGCAGGGGCTCGATGCGCGCAAGTCGGGAGACTTCGACGGCGCGACGGCCAAACTCGGCCGTGCGGTGCAGCTGGCATCGGCGTCCGGGAACGAGGACACTGCGAAACTGCTTTCGAAGGTGGTAGACGTCGTCGATGCGGCGACCGGTACTGTGCGACTGAAGGCGAAGGTCGCGGAAGCGGACGAGATGACACTCGAAACGCGCTCCACGAAGACAGTTCGCGTCAAGAAATAATCAGATATTCGCACTGATAAGCCGCCCGACCGGCCCGTTCCGCCGGGCGGCGACGCAAGAAAAATGACGGCCCCCGGGGCCGGACGAGGAGAGGGGGAAGCGCCGACATGCCGACCTGCCCGAACGGACACCAGTCGGGTTCCGAGGACTGGTGCGAGGTCTGCGGCCACCGCATGGCCGGGGCCGGCGCCCCTGCGGGTGCCGTTCCGCCGCCGCCTCCCCCGCCCCCCGCACCCGGCTACGGATACCCGCAGGGCCCCGGCCCCGAGGCGACCCAGCAGGCCGAGCTCTGCCCCCAGTGCCGCACCCCGCGGGAGGCCATGGCGCCGTTCTGCGAGGAGTGCCGCTGGAACTTCCTCACGAACACCGCCACGTCGTACACGCCGCTGGCTCCGCAGCACGGCGCTCCGGCCGGTCCGGTCCCCGGGCTCAATCTGCCGCCGGGCTTCCAGGCCCAGCAGCCGCCCGGCCCTCCGCAGCCGCGCGAGCCCCGCGATCCGTTCGAGTACCAGAGCTCGCGCCCCTCGCAGATGAACCGGTCGGCCGAGCCGCTCTCCCCGGGCCCGGGCCAGCCCGGCTCGCAGGGACCGGGGCCGCAGGGACCGGGTCCGCAGCCCCCGCACCCGTTCCAGCAGCAGGGTCAGCAGGGGCCGCCGCCTCCGCCGTTCCAGCAGCAGGGACCGCAGGGCGGCCCGCAGGGTTTCCCGCAGGGCCGGCAGCACGCCCAGCAGCAGAACTCTCCGCAGGGCTCGCCGCCGCCCCCGTTCCAGCAGAACGCGCCGCAGGGCTCACCTCCGCCGCCTCCGTTCCAGCAGCAGAACGCGCCGCAGGGTCCGCCGCCGCCGTTCCAGCAGCAGCAGGGCGCGCCGTCGGCGTTCCAGCAGACGGCTCCCCCGGTCTTCGAGCAGCCCGGGCCGCCCGCCCCGCCGCAGCCGCAGGCGCCGCAGTCCGGCGGCGACGACTGGCTGCTGTCGCCGCCCTCGCAGGCCCAGGGCCCGCAGACGCCGACGCAGCAGCCGTACCCGGGCCAGAACCAGGACCCGGGCCGGCACCCGGGCCCCGGGCAGGGGCAGCAGCAGGGCCCCGGGCAGGACCAGGGGCAGGCTCCGCAGTCCATGAACTGGACCGCGGTCATCGCGCCCGACCGTGAGTACTTCCTGGCGATGATGCAGCGCAGCGGCCCCGAGGCCACCGGGCTCAACCTCCCGGCCTACTCCCCGGAACAGCAGCTGCCGCTGATCGGCACCCAGGTCACCATCGGCCGCCGCCGCCACAGCACGGGCGAGTCCCCCGACATCGACCTGTCCGTGCCCCCGGAGGATCCGGGCGTCTCGCACCAGCACGCGGTGCTGGTGCAGCAGCCGGACAGCAGCTGGGCCGTGGTCGACCAGAACTCGACGAACGGCACGACGCTCAACGGCGCCGAGGACCCGATCCAGCCCTACGTCCCCGTACCGCTCCAGGACGGCGACCAGGTGCACGTCGGAGCGTGGACGACGATCACGATCCGCCGGGACTGACGGCTCGCACGCACCACGCGGCCGGCGAAGGGGTTCCCACCCCGTCGCCGGCCGCCGTGCTGTGTCCCCCGCACTCCTTTCTCTCCTCGTCACCTCTCGTCGCCTCCCGTCGCCTCCTTCGCCGCCTTCGCCTCCGTCGCCGGCTCCGGCGGGGCGGTGGGGTCCGTGCTCCCGGGCCCCCTGTCTCCGCCCGGCGCGTCTGCGACCATGGACGGGTGACTGAGAATCCGCACGACACGCTGCAGGAGCTGACCTTCTACGAGCTGGTCGGCGGCGAGGAGACCTTCCGGCGCCTGGTCCACCGCTTCTACCAGGGCGTGGCCGGGGACCCGCTGCTGCGACCGATGTACCCGGAGGAGGACCTGGGTCCGGCCGAGGAGCGGTTCACGCTGTTCCTGATGCAGTACTGGGGCGGCCCCCGCACCTACAGCGAGGAGCGGGGACACCCCCGGCTGCGGATGCGGCACGCGCCGTTCCGGGTGGACCGCGCCGCGCACGACGCCTGGCTGAGCCATATGCGCGAGGCGCTGGACGAACTCGGGCTGGCCCCGGAGCACGAGCGCCAGCTGTGGGACTACCTCACGTACGCGGCCGCCTCCATGGTGAACACCGAGGGCTGAGTCCCGATCGGAAGCGTGCGGAATCCGGTACTCCACCGTCGGATATCGATCACGATCCCATCAAGGTCTGCCCGTAAGCGGTTTCCAGCAGGAGCCGCTGTCTGAAAGCATCCGATACGACGCGCCGGGGGGCGGTGAGTGCGCTGTGAGCGGTGACTAGGGGGCCAGGTGACGGGGTTCGTCTTTCTGCGGGTGAGGGCCCACCGGCTCCTGCTCGCCGCGGCCGTCCTGGCCGTCCTCCTCACCACGTCGGTGCTCGCCGCGCTCACCGCCTTCTCCGGCTCCATCGGCGACGCCGCACTGCGCCACACCCTCAGCCACCGGTCGGCCGCTCCCGCCGCTCTCGTCATATCCGCGCAGGTGGAGCGCGACCGGCGGGAAGCCGCCGACGCCTCCGCGCGCCGCGCCGCCCATGACACGTTCGACGGGCTCCCGGTGACCGTGAGGAAACTGGAGTCCTCCGGTCCGTACGCGCTGCCGCGCAGTCTGCAGGACCCCGCCGCCCGCCGCGGCGATCCCGACCTCACCCACTTCGCCTCCCTCGACCGCACCCGGGTCCGGCTCACCGCGGGCCGCATGCCGGCCGCCGGCGCGGGAGAGGC
The DNA here is from genome assembly GCF_040630435.1 of Streptomyces sp. NPDC005803. Lineage (NCBI taxonomy): Bacteria > Bacillati > Actinomycetota > Actinomycetes > Kitasatosporales > Streptomycetaceae > Streptomyces > Streptomyces sp. NPDC005803. The sequence continues at coordinate 338,450 of NZ_JBEXXO010000005.1, forward strand.
CGGGGCCCCCGTCCAGGTCGCCCTCCCCGCCCCCGCCGCCGACACCCTGGGGCTGAGGCCCGGCGCCCGGCTGAAGATCACCGACCGGCTCGGCGGCGAGCCGGTGCAGATCCTGGTCACCGGTCTCTACCGGGCCGCGGACCAGTCCGATCCGTACTGGCAACTGGACGCGCTCGGCGGCCGCGGCGTCCGCAAGGTCGTCTTCACGACGTACGGACCGCTGCTCACCGACCCGGCCGTGCTCGGCTCCGGCCGGGTCAGTTCCGGCGAGATGTCCTGGCTGGCCTCCGCCGACTTCCGGACCCTCACCACCGACCGGATGGCCGCGCTGCACCACTCGGCGACGACCGGCCCGAAGGCCCTGCTCGCCGCGCCCGAGTTCAAGGACGGGGCCAGCGCGCAGACCTCGCTGCCCACCGTTCTCGACCAGATCGACCGGGCGCTGCTGGTCTCCCGCTCGACGCTGACGATCGTGGCGGTCCAGCTGGTCCTGCTGGCCGGGTACGCCCTGCTGCTGGTGGCGCGGCTGCTCAGCAGCGAGCGCGGCGGTGAGACCGAACTGCTGCGGGCCCGCGGGGGTTCGCGCGCCCGGATCACCTCGCTCGCGGCGATCGAGGCGCTGCTGCTGGCGCTGCCGGCCGCCGCCGTCGCCCCCCTGCTCGCCGGGCCGCTGACCCGGCTCCTGGCGGACCGCAGCGATCTCTCCCGGATCGGCCTGCGGCTGGACACCGGCGTCACCGGCCAGGTGTGGCTGATCGCGGCCGTCACGGCGCTGGCCTGCGCGCTCGCGGTCGTGGCTCCGGCCCTGGCCGCCAGTGCCGGGGGCCGGCGCTCCGCCCGTACCGCCGCGCTGCCCGCGCCGGTGCGGGCGGGCGCGGACATCGCTCTGCTGGTGGTCGCGGCGGTCGCGTACTGGCAGCTGGACCGGCAGACCAACGGCTCGGGCGGTGGCGCTCTCAGCGGCGACCGCGAGGGTGAACTCGGCATCGACCCGCTGCTGGTGGCCGCACCCGCACTGGCGCTGCTGGCCGGCACGGTGCTGACGCTGCGTCTGCTGCCGCCCGCGGCGAAGCTCGCGGAGCGCCGCGCGGCGGGCGGCCGGGGGCTCGCGACGGCACTGGCGGGCTGGCAGTTCAGCCGCCGCCCCCTGCGCGGAGCGGGGCCGGTGCTGCTGCTGGTGCTCGCGGTGGCGATGGGAATGCTGGCGATCGGGCAGAGCGCGTCCTGGAACCGTTCGCAGAGCGACCAGGCGGACTTCAGGTCCGGTGCGTCGGTGCGGGTGACCGGCGGTGTCAGCGCGGACCCGGCGAAGTCGGGTGCGTACGCGAAGCTGCCGGGCATCCGGGACGCGGCGCCCGCCTTCCGCGCGTCGGTGGACCTCTCCGACGAACGCACCGCCGACGTCCTCGCCCTGGACACCGCGCACGCGGACGAGCGGATGCTGATGCGCGACGACCTCGGCGACGGGTCCGTGGACCGGCTGTTCGACACGCTCACCCCGGCGAAGGCGGCCCGCACCGGGCTGCTGCTGCCGGAGAACAGCACCCAGCTCCGCTTCGACGTACGGATCTCCGCCGTGACCGCGCCCGGCACGGTCTCGCCCTCCGGCATGGGACCGCTGGTCACCGTGGGTCTGGAGGACCGCTACGGCCTTCCGTACCAGGTGGTCGTGGGCTCCGTGCCCGTCGACGGCAAGGCGCATCCGGTCTCGGTCGACGTGGCCGCCGCCGGCGAACTGGCCGTCACCGGGATCGAGCTGGACGACAAGCAGCCCGTCGGCCCCGGGGAGTCCCACCGGCTCGCCGTGAGCGCGCTGCGGACCGTCGGGCCGGGCGGCGCCGAGCAGCCGGTCCCGGTCCCCGACGGCTTCCGCTGGCAGGCCGCGGTGACCGCCGACGCGTTCGGTGAGGTGCGGCCCGGCGCGCCCGTCCGCCCGACCGCCTCGGCCACGACCCCGCTGGGCCTCGACTACTCCACGGGCTCCGTCACTCCCGAGGACGCGGTGTACGCGGTCCCGGCCCTCAACGTACGGATCACCGCGGCCCGCGCCAAGGCGCCGGCCCTGCACGCAGTCGCCACCGACGCCTACCTGAAGGCGACCGGGGCGAAGCAGGGGCAGAACGTCGACGTCACGCTGGCCGGTGAGACGGTCCGGGTCACGATCACGCGGACGGTGCACCGGCTGCCGACCACCGGGCCCGGCTCGGGTTCCTCCGCCTCCACCGGGGAATCGCAGCGGGCACGGGACGGCGGGGCGCTGCTCCTCGACCTCCGGTCCCTGGGGCAGGTCTTCGCCGAACGCCCGAACGCCCGGCTCGCCGCCACGGAGTGGTGGCTGAGCACCGAACCGGGCCGGGCCGCGGAGGTCGCGGCCGCGCTGCGCGAGCAGCCCGGAACCGACCCCGTGCAGGTGCGGGTGCGCGACGAGGTCGCCGAGGACCTGATCAGCGATCCGCTGGGGGCGGGCCCGCAGTCCGCGCTGCTCGCGGTGGCGGTCATCGCCGCCGCGCTGGCCGCGGTCGGTTTCGCGGTGGCCGCGGTCGGCTCGCAGCGGGAGCGGTCCGCCGAGTTCGCCGTGCTGCGGGCCCTGGGCACACCCCGCCGCCAGCTGGCCCGGATGACGGCCGCCGAGCAGGGCGTACTGATCACGATCGCGCTGTTGGTCGGGGGCCTGCTCGGAGCCCTGCTCACCAGGGCGGTGGTGCCGCTGATCGTCCTGACCGGGCAGGCGGCCCAGCCGGTGCCCCCGGTGCTGGTGCGGCTGCCGGCCGGGCAGGTGGCCGCGCTGCTGGCCGGAGTGGCGGCGCTGCCGCTGCTCATCGTCGCGGCCCTCGCGCTGCGCCGCGCCGACCCGGCGATATCGCTGCGCACCCAGGGGGACAACTGACATGAGCCCGCGATCGAGAACCCCCCGGGCCGCGGCCGCCTGTGCTCCCTGGGTCCGCACCCGGCTGCGGACGGCCCCCGGCGCCGCCTGCGCGTTCGCCCTGCTGGTGGTGGTGACGGCCTTCCTCGCCGCGGCCTTCCCCCGGGCCGTCGACAGCTACGAGAACAAGGGGCTGCGCCACGACCTCGGTGAGGTCGACCCGACGCGCAGCGTCCTGGAGGTGAGCGGACCCCAGCCCGGTCTGGAACTGCCCGTGGCCGCACGCGAGTCGGCGGTGCGCGAGGCCGCTCTGGCGTCCGTGCAGCGCAGGGTCCTGACCGGGCTGCCCGAGCCCGTGCGGGCCGACGCCTCCCAGTCCGCGTACGGGGTGCGCACCTCGGAACCGATCCCGGCGGGCGAGCCGTGGTTCCCCCGCCCGTACGGCCTGGACCCCGCGCTGACGTACGTCACCCAGTCCGCGCTGCCCGGCCACGCCACCCTGCGTACGGGGACGTGGCCGGCCGTCCGGGGCGAGGTGACGCTGACGACCAGGGAGGTCGAGGCCGCCGTCACCGAGCAGACCGCGAAGGCGCTGCGGATCAGGCCCGGCGCGACCGTCTCCGTCCCGACCCGCGGGGGTGAGCCGCTGACGGTACGGATCACCGGCATCGTCGCCCCGCGGGATCCCGGGGCCTCCTACTGGTCGGCCGAACCCCTGCTCCGCAGCCCGTCCCTGGTCGCCCAGCCCACCAAGGAGACGCCGCGCTACTACTGGATCGCGGCACTGCTGCTGCCGCCGGACGCCGCGCCCGCCCTGCTCGCCACCACGGGCCAGCCCGAGCTGTACTGGCGGATCGCGCCGGACGGAGCGCGGCTCACGGCGCTCGACGTGCCCCGGCTGCGCACCGCGGTGGCCTCCCTGGAGGGCGGTCCGGAACTGCTGGAGATGCGCGAGGTGGCCGGGGACACGGTCACGGTGACGACCGGCCTGGACGAGGTGCTGACGGCGTACGACGGGATGCGTGGGGCGATCCAGCCGGTCGTCACGGTCGCCGCCGTCGGCATAGGGGCCGTCGCCGCCGTCATCCTGCTGATGACGGGCGGTCTGATGGCCGGGCGCCGCCACGCCGAACTGGCCCTGCTGCGGGCCCGCGGCGCGTCCCTGTCCGGGATCGGGGGCAGACTGCTGGCCGAGACCGCCGTGACGGCCGTGCCCGCCGGGGCGCTGGGCCTGCTGCTCGCGGTCCTGGCCGTGGGCGAGGCCCGGCTGTGGCCCGCGGTGGCCGGCGCCGCCGGGGTCGTCGCCCTGGTCTGTGTCGCACTCCCGCTGCGGACGACCCTGCTGCACCGCACCCCGCGACTGCACGGGGGCCGCGAGGACCTGGTGGCCGCCCGTCCGTCCCGGCGGCGTACCGTCGCCGAACTCACCCTGCTGGTACTGGCCGTCGGCGCCGTCACCGCGCTGCGGCGACGCGGTACGGACGGTGCCGGCGGCACGGACCTGCTGATCAGCGCGGCCCCCGTGCTGGTCGGGCTGATCGCGTCGGTGGTCCTCGTCCGGCTCTATCCGCTGCCGCTGCGGCTGGCCCTGCGCTCCGTGGCCAAACTGCGCGGCGCGGTCGGCTTCCTGGCGCTGGCCCGCGCCGGGCGCACCTCGGCGGCCGGCACCCTGCCGCTGCTCGCGCTGCTGGTCGCGCTGACGACGGCGGCGTTCGGCGGGTCGGTGCTCGCCGGCGTCGCGGACGCCCGGGACGGCGCGGCGGTGCGCGCGGTCGGCGCCGATGCCCGGATCAGCGGCCAGGCCGACTCCGTACCCCTGTCGGACGGTCTGATCCGCGCGGTGCGCGAGACGGACGGCGTACGGGACACGGCGCCGGTCCAGATCGAGTACGGGGTCGCGCTGCCGGCCCCCGAGAGCGGCTTCGAGGACGCCAAGGGCGCCACCCTGATCGGCGTCGACCCGGTCACGTACTCCCGGCTCGCGCGCTCGACCGGCATCGGCGCCTTCCCCGCCGACCGGCTGGAGGCGACCGGTCCGGCGACTCCGAAGGGCACACTGCCGTCGAAGGACCGGGTGCTGCCGGTCCTCGTCTCGCCGTCCGTCGCCCAGCGGCTCGGCGACCGGCCGCGCGATCTCCAGTCGCTGGCCGGGGACTTCAAGGTGCGGGTGGCGGGCACGGTGGCGGACACGCCCGCCGTCGACGACACCTCGTTCATCATCGTCGACTCCGCCTCGCTCACCCATCGCCGCACCACCGCGCTGCTGCTCACCGGCGACCGGCTGGACGCCGGGGCGCTGCGCACGGCGGCCCGGCACACGGGCGAGGACTTCACCGTGCTGACGCGCGCCGAGGAGCGCGCCTCGTACGTCGACACCCCGATGCAGACGGGGGCCGAGCGGATCTACGCGGCGGCGATCGCGGCCGGCGCGGGATACGCCCTGCTCGCCGTCCTCCTCTCGCTGCTCCAGACCGCCCCCGAACGCACCACGCTGCTGGCGCGGCTGCGCACCATGGGCCTCACCTCCCGGCAGGGCGGCCGCCTCCTCGGCTTCGAGGCCATGCCGCAGGCGCTGCTGGCCGCCGGGGGCGGACTCCTCGTCGGCTGGGCGACCATCGCCCTGCTGGCGCCGGGCATCGACCTGGTCCGCCTCGCCCTCTCGTCCGGCCCCGGCTCCGGCCCGCTGGACACCGCACCGCTGCGCACCGATCCGTGGTCGCTGGTCCTGCCGGCCCTGGGCGTGGTCGTCCTCGCCGCGGTGGTGGCCGGCGCGCAGGCCTGGTGGGCGGGCCGCCGTGGATCGATCACCGAACTCAGGGCAGGAGACTCCCGATGACGACGCCGTCGAACGATTCCACGCTGGCGGAGCTCGAACAGCGGGCCGCCGCCCGCCGCGACCGGCCCTCCTACGGGCACGACGCACTGATCGCCTGCGACCGGCTGGTCCGCATCTTCACCACGGACGGGGTGGAGGTGCAGGCCCTCCAGGGCCTGGATCTGCTGGTCACCGAGGGCGAGTTGCTGGCCCTGGTCGGCGCGTCGGGCAGCGGCAAGTCGACCCTGATGAACATCCTGGCGGGCCTCGACGAACCCACGGCCGGGGCGGCGAAGGTCGCGGGGTGCGACCTTTTGTCCATGGGGCAGAAGGAACGGCTCCGCTACCGCCGGGACGTCGTCGGCTTCGTCTGGCAGCAGACGTCCCGCAACCTCCTGCCCTATCTGACCGCGATCCAGAACGTGACGCTGCCGATGCAGTTGCGCGGGCGCGGCCGCGCCCGTGAACGGACCGCGCGCGCGGAGTCGTTGCTGAAGATGCTGGAGGTGGCCGACTGCCGCGACCGGCGCCCCCAGCAGATGTCGGGCGGTCAGCAGCAGCGGGTGGCGATCGCGGTCTCGCTGGCCAACTCGCCCTCGGTGCTGCTCGCCGACGAGCCGACCGGGGAGCTGGACTCGGCCACCGGCGAACAGGTCTTCGCCGCCTTCCGCCGCGCGAACGAGGAGCTCGGCACGACGATCGTGATCGTCACCCACGACCAGGCGGTCGCGAACGAGGTCCGCCGCACGGTGGCCATCCGGGACGGCCGCACATCCTTCGAGGTGCTGCGCCGTACGGAGGTCGACGCGGCGACGGGCCAGGAGTCCCAGGTGGCGCGCGAGTACGCGATGCTCGACCGTGCGGGCCGGCTGCAACTGCCGGCGGACTACACGGAGGCGCTGGGCATGGAGCACCGCGTGATGCTGGAACTGGAACAGGACCACATCGGGGTGTGGCCGGACGGCTCCCAGCCGCAGTGAGCGGACCCTCCGGGGACCACCCGGGCCCGCTATAGGATCCGCGCATGACCACGTCCGAGCGCGAGATCACCGAACAGGTCGACCTGTGTCTGCCCGACGGCAGCCTGAATCCGGCCGCGGTCGGCTGGTCGCGGGTGCCTCTTCACCGCGCCAATCTGCGCGGCTGGGGCCGGACGAAGCGCTGGGAGTACTGGTGCGTCACGACGCCCACCCACCTGGTGGCGCTGACCGTCAGCGACCTCGACTTCCTCGCCCTGAACTCCGTCTACCTGCTCGAATTCGCACCGGGCGGGCTGGAGCTGGAGCGCACGGCGATCATCCCCGGCGGCTTCGGCGTCCAGCTCCCCGACAGCGTCGCCGGGGCTCCCGGCTCCCGGGACGTGGTGGTCGGACCCCAGCGGCCGTCCGGCGGCAAGGTGCGCGTCGAGATCCGCGACGAGAACGCGGGCACCCGGCTGAGGGCCCGCTGCCTGACCCCGGACCGGGTGCCGCTGGAGGTCGATCTCCTGGTGGCCCGGCCGCCGGAGCACGAGTCGCTCTCGGTCGTGGTGCCGTGGAGCGAGCGGCGCTTCCAGTACACCTCGAAGCACACCGCGCTGCCCGCGTCCGGGCGGGTCAGGATCGGCGGGGAGTACCTGGAGTTCGACGGGGACGACACCTGGGCCGTCCTGGACCACGGCCGCGGCCGCTGGCCGCGCACGGTCGACTGGAACTGGGGCGCCGCGTCCGGCCGCACCGACGGCCGCACGGTGGGCCTCCAGTTCGGCGGGCGCTGGACGGCGGGCTCCGGCTCCACGGAGAACGGGCTCTGTGTGGACGGCCGGCTCAGCAAGATCGGCGAGGAACTGGACTGGCGGTGGTCGACCACCGACCGGCTCGCCCCCTGGACCCTCCGTACGCCGTCGTCCGGCCAGGTCGATCTGACGTTCACGCCGTTCCACAACCGGTCGACCCGCACGGAGACCGGCCTGATCGACAACCGCACCGACCAGTGCTTCGGCCACTACGACGGGCGCGTCCGCACGGACGACGGCACGGAGATCGCCGTGGAACACCTGCTGGGCTGGGCGGAGGACGTCCACATGCGCTGGTGAGCGCGGTCCTCGCTTCGGCGAGCCCGCACCGCCTGCCGGCCTGCCCCGAGAGGCCTGCCTACCGGCCCACGGACACGGCGAGCGTCCCCAGTCCCCCCGCCGCGCCCGCCCGCCGCAGGGCGATGGACCCGTAAGGGGTACGCAGCCGCAGCCAGGAGCCCGTCGCCAGCAGGGCCACGGGGAACTCCGGCGCGGCGCGCAGGAAACCGAGCGCCTGCGCCGCGTGCACGGCGCGCAGCGGAAGTTCCGTGCCGCCGACGGGCCGCGACCAGATGTCACGCCCGATGAGGTCCCGCTCCGCCCGGGTCCGCCGGTCCTCGGGCAGCGCCGCGTCGCGGGTACGGAACTCGGCGACGGCGTCGTTCAGCACCGCGCTCAGGGCGGGTGCCCCGGGCAGTCCCGCGCGCTCCTGCCAGCCGCCGCGCGGAGGCAGGACACCCGTCCACGGGGGCCCCGTGACGGGCGTGGGGACGGCGCCGGAACCGGTGGACTCCTCCAGCGACTCGAGGAGTTCACCCGCGGACACGGTCACGTCGAACGCGTGCGTACCGTCCAGCCGCACCGCCCGGATCGCCAGGACCTCGAAGGACGGCGGCCGGCCGAACACGGCCAGCGCCCCACCGCCCGCCTGCAGGCGTACGGCGGCGGCCCGGTCGTAGTGCAGCAGCCGGCCGAGGAAGGCCGCGAGATCCGCGGCCTCCCTCGCGTCAGCGAACCGCAGGGACTGCACCGGCACGGTCATACCGCCGCGGGCTCCTCGGCCATGTACTCCTGGAGGAAGCGCTTCTCCTCGGCGGAGATCCGCCGGGGGCGCTCCTCGGCCAGGTTGTACGGGACGACCACGGTCGACGCCCGTACGTACACCTGCTCCGGGTCCTTGATCTCGTACGCGATCGTGAGCGACGCGGCGCCTATCTTCGTGACCCAGGACTCGACGGTCACCGGCGCGTGCCGGTGGACCAGCGGCCGCACGTAGTCGATCTCGTGCCGGGCCACGACGGAGCCGCCCGCGAACGACGGCGAGCCGTCCCCCGGCGCCAGCCGGAACATGAAGTCGATGCGCGCCTCCTCCAGGTAGCGGAGGAAGACCACGTTGTTGACGTGCCCGAAGGCATCCATGTCCGACCAGCGCAGCGGGCAGCTGTAGAGGTGACGTGCCAAGACGATCAGCCTCGCGTGAGCTTCTTGTACGTGGCGCGGTGCGGGCGGGCCGCGTCCGCGCCGAGGCGCTCGACCTTGTTCTTCTCGTACGACTCGAAGTTGCCCTCGAACCAGTACCACTTGGAGTCGCCCTCGTACGCCAGGATGTGCGTGGCGACGCGGTCGAGGAACCAACGGTCGTGGGAGATGACCACGGCCGCACCCGGGAACTCCAGGAGGGCGTTCTCGAGCGAGGAGAGGGTCTCGACGTCGAGGTCGTTGGTGGGCTCGTCGAGGAGCAGCAGGTTGCCGCCCTCCTTGAGCGTCAGCGCCAGGTTGAGGCGGTTGCGCTCACCACCGGAGAGCACACCGGCCGGCTTCTGCTGGTCCGGGCCCTTGAAGCCGAACGCGGAGACGTACGCCCGCGACGGCATCTCGACCTGACCGACGTTGATGTAGTCCAGCTCGTCCGACACGACGGCCCAGAGGGTCTTCTTCGGGTCGATGTTGGCTCGGGACTGGTCGACGTAGGAGATCTTGACCGTGTCGCCGACCTTGATGGATCCGGCGTCCGGCGTCTCCAGGCCCTGGATCATCTTGAACAGAGTGGTCTTGCCCGCGCCGTTCGGACCGATGATGCCCACGATGCCGTTGCGCGGCAGCGTGAACGACAGGTCGTCGATGAGGACCTTGTCGCCGAAGGCCTTCGAGAGGTTCTCGACCTCGACGACGATGGAACCGAGCCGCGGGCCCGGCGGAATCTGGATCTCCTCGAAGTCCAGCTTCCGCATCTTGTCCGCCTCGGCCGCCATCTCCTCGTACCGGGCCAGACGCGCCTTGGACTTGGTCTGGCGCCCCTTGGCGTTCGACCGCACCCACTCCAGCTCTTCCTTGAGCCGCTTCTGCCGCTTCTCGTCCTTGCGGCCCTCGACCTTGAGACGGGTGGCCTTCTTCTCCAGGTACGTGGAGTAGTTGCCCTCGTAGGGGATGGCGCGGCCGCGGTCGAGTTCGAGGATCCACTCGGCGACGTTGTTCAGGAAGTACCGGTCGTGGGTCACGGCCACCACGGCGCCCGCGTACTTCGAGAGGTGCTGCTCCAGCCAGTTCACCGACTCGGCGTCGAGGTGGTTGGTGGGCTCGTCGAGCAGCAGCAGGTCGGGCGCCTCGATGAGGAGCTTGCAGAGCGCGACGCGGCGCTTCTCACCACCGGAGAGGGTGGTGACCGGCCAGTCGCCGGGCGGGCAGCCCAGCGCGTCCATGGCCTGCTCCAGCTGCGCGTCCAGGTCCCACGCGTTGGCGTGGTCCAGGTCCTCCTGCAGCTTGCCCATCTCGTCCATGAGCGCGTCGGAGTAGTCGGTCGCCATGAGCTCGGCGACCTCGTTGAAGCGCGTGAGCTTGCCCATGATCTCGGCGGCGCCGTCCTGGACGTTCTCCAGAACGGTCTTCGACTCGTCGAGGTGGGGCTCCTGCATGAGGATGCCGACGCTGAACCCGGGCGACAGGAAGGCGTCACCGTTGGACGGCTGCTCCAGGCCCGCCATGATCTTCAGCACCGTGGACTTACCGGCACCGTTGGGACCCACCACACCGATCTTCGCGCCGGGCAGGAAGCTCAGCGTGACGTCGTCAAGGATGACCTTGTCGCCGTGCGCCTTGCGTGTCTTGCGCATCGTGTAGATGTACTCAGCCAAGAGAAACCGTCCGGCAATCGATGAGTGGGCAGATACACCCCATCTTGCCTGACGGCTACCTCTTGACGGAAACCCGTACCGGTGGGTGGGCCTGACCTGGCCGTACGCGTGTCCGCGCTTGTAGGCGATCTGTCACTGGCTGTCGCGCTCGGTCACTTCCCCGCGTCCTGGTAGGCCGGGGAGGGCCTGGGAACGATCGGTGAGGCGGAGGTCGTCCACTCGTCGGGCCGGGCTTGACTCCCGGTCTCGGCCGGGAGCGGCCCAGGACAGCCCGCCCTCACCACGAACACCGGGCCCCCGATGAAAGAGGCACGACACCCAGGCGGGCCGCCCGTGACCGAGGGGTGCTGGGCTCCTAGCCGACCTGCTGCAGTGTCCAGAAGTGGGGATCGATCGGTGCCCGCCTCACCCAGATGCGGCCGATGACGCCAGGGTCGTCCACCAGCTTCCCCCACGAGCTGGACTGATCGCTGGGGGTGTGCTCGATGTCGGCCCACACCACACTGCCGGGGCCGGCGGAGCCGATGGAGACGGTCCACTCGGCATACTTGCCGGCACAGTCGTTGGCCATCACCCGGTAGTCGGTAGCCACGGTCAGGCAGGTGCGGGGGTTCGAGCCCGCCGTGGAGACTTCCATCGTTCCGTTGGGGCGTTGACGCACCTGCCAGTTCGCCGAGGTGTTCGCGTTGTCCGTGCAGTCGCCCAGCGTCACCATGCCCCTGTTCCCGGCCGATTTCGGCCAGGTCAGGCACTTGCCATCCTGGAGGGCCGCGAACCGGTAGACCCCGTCGACGAGCGGGGCGGCGTGGGCGGGTTGGGCGAGTACCGCAGTGGCCGCAACGGCGGCGGCCATGACAGCGATGACGCGTGAACGCATGGGATCGGACTCCTCGGACAGCCTTGTCCGCGCCGCTCGCGCGGCACGGACCCGGTCGACGCACATTCCGCCGGAGCCGGCGGCGGCACCGATCCTGGAACACCCGCCTGCCCGGGTGCGGCCTGCCCTGGCCGCTGTCACCCGGCTGGCTGAGCCACATCACCCGATGGCGTCGCGGCTCGGAGGGACCTGCCCGCTCCTCACGCTCCCCAGGCTCAACGGCGCTGGCCCGCGCTCTGGAACCGTCTCCACAACCTCGGCCGGCCCGCCACCGCCAGGTGGGCTGTCGTAGTCGGCCCTGCCCGCCGAGAGGGCCCCGTCATGTCTGCGGGAGGCCGAGCCGCATAAGGGATGAATGCCCCTAAAGGGCTAGGGTCGAGCGGTGAGCCGAATCGAGCGGACCGCCGAGGGTGCGGGGCCCTTCACGACACGACTGACCTGGCGCCTCAGCGACGGAGGCACCGCGGTCTGGGAGTCGCGGCCGGCGCGCAAGCGCGGGCTGCTCACTGTGCGGGCAGCGGGTGAGTCCGAGCCACGCTCCCGGCGGGCGGACATCGCGTCGGTCGGCCGTCTGCGCAGGCTGAACGCCGTGGCGGCGGGTGCGTTCGCGGTGGGTGGGGGCCTGTTCGCCACCGGGGCAGCGGTGGCGCAGTTCGGCACGGGTGGTGCGACGGGTGCCTGGATCTACTTCGTCGGCGGCCTCTTCTTCAACGCGGGCGGCTACGGGTCGCTCCTCCAGGCAGTCAACGCTCCTCGCCAGGACGACGGGACCGGGGCGCTTGCCACCCGGCACTGGAGATGGTGGAGCTACGAGCCCGGCCGGATCGACTGGCTGAGCACCTTTCTGCTGTTCGTGGGAACGCTGGTGTTCGGCATCAACCTGCTGAGTTCCCTGTTGCAGGGGCTTTCGGTACAGCAGGTGAACAGACTCGTGTGGGCCCCCGACATGGTGGGGTGCACCCTGTTCCTCGTCTCGGGGCATTTCGCCCTGGTCGAGGTCTGCCATGGCCGGCCGGGACTCCGTCCCCGCGATCTCGGCTGGTGGATCGTCGCGGTCAACCAACTCGGGTCCGTGCTCTTCCTGGTCGCGGCGCTGGCCGACTTCACCCGCCCCGCCACGGGGAGCCTCGTGAACGTCGACATCGCCAACTGGGGCACCCTCACCGGAGCACTCTGCTTCTCCGCCGGAGGGGTGCTCCAGTACTGCGAACACCCGTGACCCCCACCATCGGGTGCTCCAGTACGTCGAGCGCCCCTGCGTCCCCGGTCCCGGACGGTGCGCCTCGGACGCCGCGGGTCCGGACGGCGCGGACACCGGCTGCGATACGCGAAGGCCCCGGTACGCCGAAGCGTTACCGGGGCCGCGATCAGCGCCAAGGGCTGTCCGCCCGTCGCTCGTCACTCGCCGGAGGTCTGGCCCTTGTGCCGGCGGAGGAAGAAGACCGCGCCGCCGCCGATGACGACCAGGGCGATCGCGATGCCCGCGATCATCGGGGTGGCGTTGGAGCCGCCGGTCTCGGCGAGGTTGCCCTCGGCGCCGGTCGTGCTGCCACCGGCCGTGGCGGTGATCGTGGTGGGCTGCTCGGCGGTCTGCGTGGTGAGGTCGTTGCCGCTGCCCGCGGTCAGGCAGTCCAGGACGCCCTTGAAGGTGCGGGTGAACCCGGCGGGGCCGGTGACCGTGACGTCGTACGCCTGGTCCTCGGCGACCGGCACGGTCACCGTCTCGGACTTGCCGGGCGCGACCGTGTGCTCCTGACCGGCCAGTTCGTAGGTGAACGCCGCGTCACCCTTGTTGCTCGTGGTGACGTCCACACCGCCCTTGGCGCAGTTCTTCTTCGCCGTGACCGCCGGGATCGCGCCCTTGCCGGCCCAGGTCGCGTTGACGTTCGCGGAGACCGTGGACTCGCTGGAGCCGGCCAGGATCTGCGTCTGGCTCTTGGTGGCACCGGCGAAGGCGCGGCCGACGGGGACCGAGGTGGTGGCCTGGACGGTCAGGGAGGCGGTGCCGTCGGCGGCGCCTGCCGGGATGTCGAACCAGAGCTGGGAGCCGTTGGCGGCCGTGGTGACGGCCTTGCCCTTCTTGTCGGTGATCCTGACGCCGCTGGCGGAGTCGGCCGGCGGGCTCACGGAGACCTGCCCGGCGTTGGTGTGGACGGTGACGGGACCGACCCGCTCACCGGGGTGGCCGGACACCGCCACCGGGTCCAGGGCGAGGGACGCCTTGGGCTCGGAGGTGTTCGTGGCGGAGGTCTCCAGCCAGTCGGCGAGCTTCTCCGCCTGCGCGTCGGACGCCGTCACGTCGGCCTTGTCCGAGTAGCGCCAGATGGCGACCTGGGTGCCGGCCGCCGCGGTCTGCTCGGTGAGCGGGCCCGTGCCGGCCTTGTCGGCGAGTGCCTGGAGGTCGTCGATCTTCGGGTAGGAGTGCTCCAGGATCCAGCGGATCCGGCCGGCGTTCTTGTTGGTGCCGAGGGAGGTCTGGTCCCAGGGGGTCTCCAGGTACTTCGCCTGGTCCTGGGTGGGGTTGTGGATGTCGATGCAGTACGTCTTGAACTTGCCGCCGCCGTCGACGGTCATCTCGAAGAGCCCCGCGGGCAGCTTCTGGCTCTTGCCGTCCGTGTGCAGGACCGCGGTGTCGAAGGTCTTCAGTCCGTCCAGGACCGCCGTCGCGCCGCCCTGGTGCGGGGGCGCCTCGTCGGCGACCGCGCCGCCCGCGCCGGTGAGGACGCCGGCCACGACCAGGCCGGATGCCACCACCGAGGCGGCCAGCCGGGCTACGCCCCGGTTCCGTCGGGGGTTGGCCGTCGTCATGGTTGACGAGGTGGTCGCTGAAGAAGCAGAAAACACAGAATTCCCCTCCGGGCGAGACCCTCGCGTCCGGTACGCGTGTGGGGAATGTCCCGCCAGCCGACTCAAGTGCCCTGTGAGTACTGAGGAATCCTAAGGACCGAGCGAAGCACAGTCCCCCGTCATACCGTCCGACAACCATTCCGAATCGGAATCGTTATCCCGGGTAACGCCCCGGAGGGGGAAGGAACTCGGGTCGTCATGCGCCCCTCACCCCCTCCACCGGGCGGCCCGTCAGGGCACCGACACCAGTTCCGCGTCCCGTTTCTGACGTACCGTCCGGCGCGCCGCGCCAGGGCGTCCGGCCCGGCCCGCCGCTGCCGGCGCGGACTTGGCCTCCCGTGGTTCCGCCCGGTCCGCCCCTGCCTGAGGGCCCTCCGCACCGCGTGATTCCGTCAGCTCCGGGGGCGCTTCGGGGTCCGTCGGCCGGTCCCGCACGGCCCACCGGTCCGGCTCGTCGGCCCGCTGCCCGTCGGTCCTCGCCGTCAGCCCCGGTTCGCCCCTGACCACACGCCGGAAGGCCGACGTCCCCCGGGTCAGGTCGTGCCCCACCGCCACCGCCTCGATGTCCACGAACGTCCGGCGCTGCCCCTCCCGTTCCTCCTCGCGCACCTTGAGCCTGCCGTGCACCACCAAGGGCTCCCCCACGGCCACGGAACCCGACAGATTGGCTGCCAGGGTGCGCCAGGCCCACACGGTGTAGAAGCTGGTGTGCCCGTCCGCCCACAGCTGTTTCTCCCGGTCCCACCGCCGCGGCGTCACCGCGAACCGGAATCGCGCCATTCCCCCGCTCGCGGTCTCCCGGAAGTCCACACCGGTCGCCGCGTTCCCCACCAGCGTCACCAAGGTCTCGTTCATGACTCCGCCTCCCCTTCGGTCCGGATACCAGTGACCGCGCTCTTGCGGCCGGTCACTGGTCCCATGCTGAAGGGGAGGCGGAATTCCTGCTGCGGCCTGTGGACTAACGGCCCGTTGTGGAAAACTCCGTCACCGCCACGAACCGCTCACGCACCTCCCGGTAGCGCACCAGCTCCGCCGACACCGGATCGAGCACCCGGGCCCGCCCGCAGGCCGCCGCCGCCTCGCGCAGCCTTCGTTCGGCCTCCTGGCCGTACCGTCGCGCGGGCCCCCGGGCGGCCGCCGCGCACGACCACTCCACCAGCGGACCGCCGATGATGCCCGCCAGCATCACCAGAGCGGGCGTCAGCAGCCCCGGCTCCAGTACGCCGACGATCTGGCCGGCCAGCCACAGGCCGCCGAAGATCTGCAGCAGTGTCATCGCCACCTGCGCCAGTACGGCCGCGGGCCACCAGGCCGGCCGCGGGGGCCTGGCACTCGCGCGCCCCCCGTCCGCCGCTTCCGTGTCCGTGCCGTCCCGGCCGTCGGCCCCGGCCGCTCCACCGGCCGTTCCGTCGTCCGCGCCGCGGTCCTCAGCCTCCGCGGCGCGCCCGGCCAGTTCGTCGAGCGCCTCGGGCAGCCCGCGCGCCCCGTGCACCGCGGCCTCGCGCACCGCCTGCGCCCACGGTCCCGGCAGCCCGTCGGCGGCGGCGTCGGCCACCGTGCGCACCGCTTGTTCGACCCGTTGGCGTGCGGTGAGCTGTTCCTCGGGCGGCGCGGTGAGCACGCCACGGTCCGCGCCGCCGGGCTGCCGGGTGGACTGGTACCAGCGCCACAGCCGCAGCCACGGCGTCCCGCACGCCCGCCCGGCGTTGCGGCGCCATTCGCGTTCGGCGGCCTGCCCCGCGGCGGCGGCGCCGACGGCCTCCGCAAGCCGGTCGGCGAACTCCTCCCGGGCCCGCTCCCCCAGCCCCGGCCGCCCCTCGGCGACGTACTCCGGGCGCAGCCTGGCCGCGGCGGAGTCCACGTCCGCCGACAGCCGGCGGGTGGCCGCCGTGCGGTCCTGGACGAACCGGCCGAGCAGTTCACGCAGCTCGCCCACGCCGTCCCCGGTGAGCGCGGACAGGGACAGGACGGTGGCACCGGGTTCGCCATGCTCGCCGAGGGCCATGCCGTCCTCGTCGAGGAGCCGGCGCAGGTCGTCCAGGACCTGGTCGGCTGCCTCACCGGGCAGCCGGTCGATCTGGTTGAGGACCACGAAGGTGACCTCGGCGTGTCCGGCGAGCGGCCGCAGATAGCGTTCGTGCAGGGCCGCGTCGGCGTACTTCTCCGGGTCCACCACCCAGATCACCGCGTCGACCAGCGCCAGCACCCGGTCCACCTGGTCGCGGTGCCCGGCCGCCGCCGAGTCGTGGTCGGGCAGGTCGACCAGGACGAGGCCCTGGAGCGCCTCGTCGGCCGCCGTGCCGCCCGCCTGGGGCCTGCGCCTGAGCCGCCCGGGGATCGCGAGCCGGTCCAGCAGCCCCGCGGCGCCGTCCGTCCAGGAGCAGGCGATGGGGGCGGACGTGGTCGGTCTGCGGAGCCCGGTTTCGGAGATCTGGGTGCCCGCGAGGGCGTTGAAGAGGGTCGATTTGCCGCTGCCGCTCGCTCCGGCGACGGCGACGACGGTGTGGCGGGAGGAGAGCCGCTGCCGGGCCGCGGCCTCGTCGAGGACCCGGCCCGCCTCGGCGAGGGCGCTGCGGTCGAGCCGGGCCCTGGACAGCCCGACGAGTTCGCGCAGGGCGTCCAGGCGCGGGGTGAGCGGGCTGCCGGAGGGCACGTACGCCTCGACCTGGGGCCGTACGTCGTCCTCCTGGACCGCCGCGGGGGCCTGGGCCTCATCGGGCGTGGACTCCCCGGTGGCGGCGGTGGCGCGGCGGGCGATCAGCCCGTCGTCCCAGCCGCCGGGCGGGGTGTCCCGGTCCCGCCCGGCGTTCTCACCGGTGGCGCAGGCCCCGTCAGGGCTCCGGCCGGATTCCCGCTTCTGGTCCCCGCTCCGGCTCTGTCCCGGACCTTCGTCAGTGACGGCAGTCATCGCTGCCACCTCTCCTTCTGCAGTACGGACAGCGCGGCGATGAGTTCGGCCTGCGGTTCGGGGGCCACGTCGAGCGCGTCCAGCGGGGCGAGCCGACGGTCGCGTTCGCCGCCGAGGACCTGGTCGAGGCAGCCGGCGAGCAGCGCGCCGCCCTTGTCGCGCAGGCGCAGGGCGCCCTGGACTCCGATGCGTTCGGCCAGTTGTTCTCCGGCGGTACGGGCCCGGCGTCCGCCGAGGAGGGCGGCGGCGAGGAGGGCGGCGACGGTCTCGGGGTCCGGAGCGGTGTTGCGTTCCAGGAGGCGCACCTCTTCCTCGGCCAGTTCCTCCAGGACCCGGCGCCACCGCCGTACGGCCATGGCGGTCCGGCCGCGGATGTCCTCGGCGGGACCCCACCCGCCGGCTTCGCGGCCTGCCGTCTCGAAGGCGAACGCCCCCGCGGCGGGTTCCCGCCGCCAGGTCGTTCGGATCGTTTCGTCGGCCGCCGCCACCGCGCACTCCAGCAGTGCGGCGAGGGACTCCACGAGTGCGTCGAGGACCTCCTCCGAGGTGCTGTACAGCGGGTAGCCGCGCCACCGGGTCCGGGCGTCCCCGGCGAGCGCCCCGCCGTTCTTGAGCCGCCGCCGGACACGTGCGCCCTCCTGGCTGTACGCGTCCTCCACCACGGCGGTCAGCCGCACGGCGGCCGCGTACTGCGCCGCGACGGCTCCGGCCAGGGCCGGCATCCGCACGTCGAGGGAGTCGATGACCCCGGCCGCCGTACGCCCGACCGCCTGCTGACGGGCCGCCGGGTCCTGCGCGCGGTGGGTGAGCCAGGCCCGCAGCGGGGCGACGGCGGTGGTGGGCAGCAGTCCGCTGCCGCCGCCGGCCGATTCGGGCAGTTCGGGGATGGTGAAGCGCGGCACCTCGCCGAGCCCGGCCTTGGTCAGCAGCGCGCCGTACTGCCGTGACACCTCGGCGATCACCTGGTGCGGCACCCGGTCGAGGACGGTGACGAGGGAGGCGTCGTACTCCTTGGCCGTACGCAGCAGGTGCCACGGCACGGCGTCGGCGTAGCGGGAGGCGGTGGTCACCATGACCCAGACGTCCGCCGCGCAGATGAGTTCGGCGGCCAGGACACGGTTGCGTACGACGAGCGAGTCGATGTCGGGGGCGTCCAGCAGGGCGAGGCCGCGCGGCAGCCCGGCGGCGGTCTCGACGCGCAGCGCGGTCCCTTCCTCGGCGGCGTTCCCGTCGGGTCCGTCGAGGTCGTCGCACTGGCCGGGGTCGGCGGACTCCTCGGGGGCCAACCAGACCCGGGTGAGCTGCGGCAGCACGCGGATGTCGGCGAACCAGTGGTGGTCGTCAGGATGGCAGACGAGCACGGGTGTCCGCGTGGTCGGCCGCAGCACCCCGGCCTCGCTGACCCGGCGTCCGACGAGCGAGTTGACCAGCGTCGACTTGCCCGCTCCGGTGGATCCGCCGATGACCGCGAGCAGGGGCGCCTCGGGGTCCTTGAGCCGGGGCAGCAGGTAGTCGTCGAGCTGGGCGAGCAGCTCGATCCTGGTCTGCCGGGCGCGTGGAGCTCCTGGGAGGGGAAGAGGAAGACGCACGGCGGCGACACGGTCGCGCAGGGCGGAAAGTGCGTCGATGAGCTGAGGCCGTACGTCCAAGGTCACCACATGCGAAGAATGCCCAATTTTGGCGGCTTTTTGAAGCGTATAGCCCCCTCTGCGCGCCGGTTCCCCCGTCCGGACAGAGGGGACGAGTGGGGCGCAGGCATAACGAGTGCACAACACCCGGGGCGTGAGGCGTCAAAAGCGATGCATGAATCGCACCTACCTGCGATTATCGTCTCGCTTCACTGAACCTCCACATCGTGCCACGCAGGTGAAGCAACCGGGACGAGCCAAGAGGAGCCCTATCCTTGTCCCGGCAAGGTCACGGACCGCCCCGGTCCAGGGCTCCGGGCCACCGAGGCCCACACCCGGCCCCCGTAGCTCAGTGGATAGAGCAGGCGCCTTCTAAGCGCTTGGCCGCAGGTTCGAGTCCTGCCGGGGGCGCACAGCTCGCATCATCGTGGGGCCCTCCGTCCAGGAGGGCCTTTCTCGTGGGCCGAAGGCACGCTAGCGAGCCGCGCGTAGCGACCACGTAAACCCGGCGCACCACCCCGCCGCGACCCCATTGACTGCGCACCCGCTGCCCGTCTAGCTTTCGGCGAGGCCGATTGAAACCTTTCAGTACGTGCGCCTCCGCGGATCTCGCAGCGGCGCGTCCACCGCCCCTGGAGTCCCGATCATGCAGCGCGTCTGTTTCCTGCTGAACGTCCGCAAGGACCGCGTCGACGAGTACCGCGAACGTCACGCCGCAGTCTGGCCGGACATGCTCGCCGCGCTCTCCGAGGCGGGCTGGCACAACTACTCGCTCTTCCTGCGCGAGGACGGCCTGCTCGTCGGCTATCTGGAGACGGAGGACTTCGACGCGGCCCGTGAGGCGATGGCGGCGACCGAGGTCAACGAGCGGTGGCAGCGGGACATGGCGGACTTCTTCGAGCAGACGGAGGCGGCGGACGAGGCGATGGTGCCGCTCACCGAGGTGTTCCACCTGGCCTGACGCCCGACCCGAGTCGGCCGGACGGCTGGCCCGCGGTCTGCCCTGGCGGCCGGCCGGAGACCGAACCCGGCGCCCGGCCCGCGAGCTCCGCACCTGGCCGGACCCCGCCCCCACCCCGCCCGCGCGCCGAGGTGGCGTCAGGCCGCTGCGGTCAGGAGGACGAAGGCGGCGAGCGAGAGGGCGGTGCGGAAGCGGTGGAGGGCGTTCCAGCGGGCTTCGAACGCGGTGCGTGCCGCGGCGTCGTCGCCGCCCTCGGACTCGGCGAGCGCCGTGTTCAGCGGGATGTTGCCGGCGATCGTGACCAGATGGGAGACGACCGCGCAGGCCGACGCGGCTACCACCAGCGGCCACCCGTCCTCGCCGTGCTCGGTGAAGACCGCGACGACCGGGAAGGCGATCACCCCGAGGAAGAGGACGAGGAAGACGGGCCCCGGAACCTTCTCGTTGAAGCGGCGCATCGCCGCGGTGAAGCCTTCGTCGGGCAGTGCGGCGAGCCCGGGCATGATCGCGACGAGGAACGTCAGCATGAAGCCGGCGTAGAGGCCGGTCGTGATCACGGCGAGCGTCCGGAACAGGGAGTCCATGGGTGCATCATGGCGCGGCTGGACCGGTCGCACTTCCTGATTTCGCAGGGACGTACGACCGGTTCACGCCGCGGCCCGGCAGGGGGCCGGTCAGTCCATCTCGCCCTCTCCCGCGCCCGTTCCGGTGTCGGCGCGACCGCCCTCGAGGCGGTCCGCCCGGCCGATCGCGGTGGCCAGCTTCGCCACCGCGTCGTCCTCGGTCTTCCGGGCCAGTTCGTCGGCCCTGGTGGCCAGTTCACCGTAAGCGGGTGTGCCCGGGAGTGCGCCGCCGCGCAGGCGGTCGGCGAAGTAGGCGGCCGCTGCCGCCACTTGGAGCCTGGTGTTGCTTCCGCCCCACAACGTGCCGTCGATCGCGCCGGTCTCGACCGAGCCCGTCCGCTCGTGGGCGGACCGGGTCTCCGGGTCGAGCCAGCGTACGGTCGCGGTGGCGACGTGGCCCGAGGCCCCGGCCCGCAGGCGCACGGCGTAGAGCGCCGTCACGGTGTGCCCGGGGCCGATCTCGCCTCCGTCCACGCTGTCGTTCCGGAAGTCGTCGTCGGCGACCTTGCGGTCCTCGTACCCGATCAGCCGGAACTTCTCCACGGTCTTCGGGTCGAAGGCGACCTGCGCCTTCGCGTCGCGCGCCGTCAGTTCGAGGTGCGCGGGCAGCTGGTCGACGAAGACCTTGCGGGCCTGTTCCTCGTCGGCGATGTAGGTGGTGTGGCCGTCGCCCTTGTTGGTGAGCCGCTCCATCAGGGCGTCGCCGTAGTCGCTGCCGACGCCGACCCCGAAGAGGGTGATGCCGTACTCGCGGCGGGCCGAGTCGATCCGTTCGAGGATGGCGTCGGCGTCGGTCTCACCGGTGTTGGCGAGCGCGTCGGAGAGCAGGACGACGCGGTTGTTGGCGCCCTTGCGGTGGCCGTCGACCGCTTCCTCGTAACCGCGCCGGACGCCCGCCCCCACGTCGGTGGAGGCGGCGGGTTCCATGGAGTCGACGGCGTCGTGGATCTTCCCCCGGTGGTCCCGCAGCCGGGTCATCGGCAGGACGGTCTTCGCCTCGTCGCTGAAGGTGACCAGGGAGACCGAGTCGTCGTCGCGCAGCTCGTCGGTGAGGACGCCGAGTGAGGTCTTCACCAGTCCCAGGCGGTCGGACGAGGCCATGGAGCCGGAGACGTCGACGACGAAGGTGAGGGCGGCGGGCGGCCGTTCGGCGCTGCTGGGCGCGGCCTTGGTGGCCAGGCCGACCCGGAGCAGCGACCAGTCGCCGTCCTCTCCGCCGGCCCGCGCCCCGTCGACGGTGACCGTGAAGCCGTTGCCGGCCGGGCGCCGGTAGCCCTGGCGGAAGCTGTTGACGAACTCCTCGGGCCGTACGGTCTCCGGGCCCGGCAGCCGACCGTCGGCGAGGGTGCGGCGCGCGTATCCGTAGGAGGCGGTGTCCACGTCCAGCGCGAACGTGGACAGGTAGTCCGGTGGGGCGGACTCCTTCAGCCCGTCCGCCTTCCCCGCCCGGTCCGTCGCCTTCGCACCGCCCTCGGCCGCCCCGTCCTCGGCCACCCCGCCCGGGGCCGCCGGTGCGGGGGCGGGTGCGCGTCCGCCGCCCTCGGCTGCGGAGGTCCTGTCGGCGCTCGTCCCTCCCGAGCAGCCGGTGAGCAGTACGCCCCCGGTGAGGAGCAGACCCGCTGCCCCCCGGTACATCCGTGTCCGGCGTTCCGTCCGTGTCCGGCGTTCCGTCCGTGTCCGGCGTTTCATCCGTCGTCCCCCCGTGTCGTGGTGTCACCCCTTGCGAATGTGACGTGCGAGCGGGGGCGCCGGAGCCGTCGAGGACGTTGCGGAACCGTCTCGATGCGGCAACGGCGGATAGGACCGGGCGGAAGGTCCAGGTCAGGACACGATGTCCTTACGGCTGAACCCCCGGAAGGCGAAGGCGAACAGGAGCAGGGCGTAGGTCACCGAGATGGCCGCGCCCTTCGCCATGCCGGCCCACTCCAGGTCGGGCTGGAGTGCGTCGGCCCACGCGAACTGCCAGTGGGCGGGCAGGAAGTCGCGCCAGGAGCCGAGCGCGGTGACCGCGTCCAGCACGTTGCCGACGATGGTCAGCCCGACCGCGCCGCCGACCGCGCCGAGCGGGGCGTCCGTCTTCGTCGACAGCCAGAACGCGAGCCCCGCGGTGACGAGTTGGGAGACGAAGATGAAGGCGACGACGAGCGCGATCCTGGGCACGGTGTCCCCCGTCGCCAGCGCACCGCCGGTGGGCAGTTCGAGCGGCCCCCAGCCGTACGCCGCGGCGCCGGCGGCCAGCGCGACGAGCGGCAGCAGCACCATCGCGGCGAGGCTGAAGCCGAGTGCCACGACGAGCTTGCTCCAGAGCAGTCGGGACCGGGGCACGGGCGCCGCCAGCAGATAGCGCAGCGAGGACCAGCTCGCCTCGGAGGCCACGGTGTCGCCGCAGAACAGCGCCACCGGCACCACCAGCAGGAAGCCGGCCGAGACGAACAGACAGGTCGCCGCGAAGTTCGCGGCGGACGCGGTCGCGGTGTCCATCAGGGTGAGCCGGTCGCCTCCCCCGGGCCCGCCGTCCGGGGTGCCGCCGATCGCGAAGGCGATGATCAGGATGAACGGCAGCGCGCCCAGCACCCCGCCCATGAGCAGCGTGCGCCGCCTGCGCAGCTGGCGCACCGCCTCCACGCGCAGCGGAAGGGTGCGCCGGGCACGGTATCCGGGGGCCTCGGGGGCCTCGGCGACTTCGGCCGTGGTACTCATGCGGAGCCTCCGGAGATCAGGGTGAGGAACGCGTCCTCCAGGCGGCGGTGCGGTCCGACACCGGTCAACGGCACGTCCAGGCGCACCAGTTCGGTGACGAGCTGCGGCGAGGTGGCGCCGTCGAGCCGGACGAGCAGGCCGTGCGTGTCGTCGGTGCGGACGGCGGAGCCGATCCCCGCGAGCGCGGCGATCTTCTCGACGAGCGGTTCGGTGATCTCCTCGGCGGAGGTGACCAGCACCATGTCGCCGGAGCCCGTGATCTCGGCGACGGGGCCGGCCTGGACGAGCCGGCCGCGGTCCATGACCACCAGATGGGTGCAGGACTGCTCGACCTCGGACAGCAGGTGGCTGGAGACGATGACGGTACGGCCGCCGGCCGCGTACCGGATCATCACGTCCCGCATCTCGCGGATCTGGGGCGGGTCGAGCCCGTTGGTCGGCTCGTCGAGGATGAGGAGGTCGGGCATCCCGAGCATGGCCTGGGCGATGGCGAGGCGTTGCCGCATGCCCTGCGAGTACGTACGCACGGCCCTGGCCAGTGCGTCGCCGAGCCCGGCGATCTCCAGGGCCTCCTCGATGTGCGAGTCCGCCGCGGGCCGTCCGGTGGCCTGCCAGTACAGCTCCAGGTTGGCGCGGCCGGACAGGTGCGGCAGGAAACCGGCCCCCTCGACGAAGGACCCGACGCGGGACAGCACGGGCGCACCGGGCCGGACGGCCCGTCCGAAGACCCGGATCTCGCCGTCGTCGGGCGTGATGAGCCCCATGAGCATGCGCAGGGTGGTGGTCTTGCCGGCGCCGTTCGGCCCGAGGAGTCCGAGCACCTGCCCCTTCTCGACGCGGAACGACAGCTCCTTGACCGCGTACCGGTCGGCGGACTTGGCGTACTTCTTCGACAGGCCGGTGATCTGCAGCGGTACGTCGGTGAGCGCGGGGTCCGGGGCGGGCGTGGCGGTACGGCGCCGGGTGCTGAGCAGCAGGGCCGCCGCGATCACCACGGCGGCGGCCGGGAGCCCCCAGGTCCACCACGGCAGGGCGGCCGACGCGGTCGTCAGGCCGGGCGCGGTGGGCAGGGTGAGCGGGCCGTCGAGGGAGACGGTGTACGTGGTCGGCGCGGCCGGGGACGCGTAGCCGAGGTCGGTGGCGGCCAGCACGAGCCGGAGCCGGTGTCCCGAGTCGAGTTCGTGGTCGACGGCGGGCAGCGTCAGCTCCAGGGGCGTGCCCTGCTGCTCGGGGGTGATCCGGTGGGGGGCGACGAGCTGGGAGGGGAGCACCTGCTGCTTCCCGTCCGGCGACACGTCGTACACCTTGCCGAACAGCACCGCGTCGCCCTGCCCCGCCTTCACGTTCACGCGCACGGTCGGTGAGCCGGTGATGCGCCGCGACGTGGTCAGCGGGGCGGAGTCGAAGCGGGCGTACTGCCCGGGGAAGTCGACGGAGAGCCCGACGCCGAGCGTGGAGAGCTGGGCGAGGCCGCCGCCGACGCCCGGGACGGCGGAGATGGCGGGCGGGCTGGCTCCGGCGGGGTTGGTGAACACCTGGGTGCCACCGCTCAGTTCGATGCGCTGCGGGCCGCCGCGCAGCCCGGGGTAGGTGTCGCTGCTCGCGCCGCGGGTGAGGGCGGCCCCGTCGGTGGAGTCGATGCCGCCGGTCCGGGTGACGCGGAAGGCGGGCCCGGTGTCGGCGCTCTGGTCGCCCTTCAGATAGCGGTCGAACCAGTTCCCGACCCGCTTGTGCACCCGCTCGGTCTCCCTGTCGCCGCCGTCGTGTCCGCCGGCGATCCAGTCGACGGAGACGGGTGCCCCGTTGGCCTTGACGGCCTTGGCCATGGCGTCGGCCTGGCCGAGCGGGAAGAGGGAGTCGGTCTGCCCCTGCACGATCAGGGCGGGCACCTTGATGCGGTCGGCGACGGCGCTCGGGGACCGTTCGGTCAGCAGGGCACGTGCGGCGGCGTCCGGCTTGCCGCTCACGGCGACCCGCTCGTACATGGCGCAGAGCTGCTTCTCGAAGTTCCCGCAGCCGCCGCCGGTGGTGACGAAGATGCCGGCCCAGAGCTTCTTGAACACCCCGTCGGGGAAGAGGGAGTCGGCGAGGTTCCAGTAGGTGATCTCCGGGGCGATGGCGTCGACGCGCTCGTCGTACCCGGCGGCGAGGAGGGAGACGGCACCGCCGTAGGAGGCCCCGGTGATGCCGACGCGGGGGTCGCCCGAGCCGTCGAGCTGCACCTCGGGGCGGCCGGCGAGCCAGTCGATCAGCCGGGAGACGTCCGTGACCTCGCGGTCGGGTGCGTTGAGCCCGATCTTGCCCCCGGACCTGCCGAAGCCGCGCGCGGACCAGGTCATGACGGCGTAGCCGTCGGCGGCCAACTGCTCGGCCTGCGCCCGGGTCTCGGCCTTGCTGCCGCCGAACCCGTGGCCGATGAGCACGGCGGGCCTGCGCCCGGTGCCGCCGGTCGTGAAGTACGACGTGTCGAGGGACACCCCGTCGACGCGCATCATCCGGTCCTGCCGGTGCACGGCCGGCGCGCCGTCGTCGGCCACGGCGGTCCAGGTCCCGGCCCCGGCCAGCACGACGAGCGCGGCGATGCCCGCCGCCCATCGGCCTCGGGTGCGGGGCAGCAGTCGCCGCCACCGGGACGTACGCGCAAGAGGGGTCTGCATGGGATCGAGCCTATGCGGGCGTCCGCCGCTCCTGTACTGCCGTCAGGCGGAGGTGTCCGGCCTCCTCAAGGCGTACGGCACGCCCCCTGCGTACTCCGCTCGCGGTATGCGCGGCCCCTGGCACCCCGCCATGACACAGCCGTTCCGGGCGCCGGGGCGGGCCGACGGGAGCCTCATCGCTTCAGCAGCTCCATCAGATCGCGCATGTCGCTGATCATGGCGGGACGATAGGGGGCCGTATCCGGCTCCTCCTCGTCACCGTGTTCGGCCTGCCCGTCCTCCCGGCCCTCGTCGCGGTAGAGGGAGGAGACCATGAGGCGCAGTGAGAGGACCGCACCGCCCTCGAGGACCCGCAGTTCGGACTCCCCGTTCACCAGGGACAGCAGATAGGCCTTGTCCCCGAGGTCCGGGACCATCTCCACACGGGTCTCCGGGTCGACACCGAGTTCGGTCGCGTTCCGCCCGGCCTCGAACTCGACGCGTGGGTCGGTCTCCTTGTGCAGGGCGACGGTGAGCCCGACCGCGTACTGGAGGGACCACCCCTTCTCCTCCTCCTGCGGGCCGGTCTCCTGCCGCAGCGAGATGAAGCACTGACTGCGGTCGAGGGCAGCGTGACGCAGCACCCCCGACTCGGTCGCGGCCGCGGGCTCTCTCGGCCCGAGCGCGGCACTGAGCGACTTCAGCCGCACCGTCGCACAGGGGTCCTCGTCCAGCCCGTACCCGTGCAGGTCGGGCATCCGGTCACCCGGTGCGAGAGCGAACAGTGCCGTCCCCCACAGGGCCGACGCCGCCACAGCCCCGCCGAGCGCCCACCTCCACCGCGCCCACGGCCGTGGGGGGCGTGGCCCCCGCTCTTCGGCGGGCGGCCGGCCGGCGAGGTCCAGCGTCTCGCGGTCGGCGTACGCGCCGGGCTCCCCCGCCATCTCCGGTTCGGAAATCATCCCGCTCCCCCTCGGCCGCCCCGCGCACCCCGTGCCTCAGCACGATGGTCGCACCACCACCCGCTCGACCGGGCCGGTTCCCGGGGTTCCCGGCGGCGCCGGGTAGGGCCGTTCCTCCGGCAGGAGCCGGGTCGCCGCGTCGGTGTCGCCCGACCTGGCCAGCTCGTGGATCTCCCGGGCGAGCGGGGTGACGTCGCGGATCGCCACGGTCCACTCGTCCGCGTACCGCCGCGCCGCCTCGCCCGCGAGGCCGAGTTGGAGGGAGCGGTACGGGAGCCGGTTCAGGTGCAGGTCGCGCTCGGGGTCCCACTGGACGCGGGCCGGGGCGCTGCGGAGGCCGCGCTGCCAGGTGGCACGGTCGGGGTGCACGCCCCGCTCGTAGTGCGACAGTTCGGCGTCGGCCAGTGCCCGGTCGAAACCCTCGCGGGTGATCTCGACGGCCAGGACGGTCTCCTGGCCCTCCTTGGTGGCCCACCCGCAGCGGTACATCATCCACAGGAAACTCGGCTTGATCCATGTCATGCGGTCCCGCTTCCAGGCGGGCGGGAAGCGGCCGTCACGGGCGGCGGGGAGGCCGAGGGGCGGGGCGTACGCCTGGTAGACGGTGACGGTCGTGTCGGTGTGGAGCGCGCGGATCTGGTGCTGCGGTGGGGTCGGGGCGGTCATGGCGTCATCCCAGCACCGCCGGGTCACCGCGGTCGAGCGGATTTCGCGATCCGTCCTGGCGTTCGCAACGCCCCTGCCCTTGCCCGGCGGCGGGGCCCATGGGTGCGCCCCGCCTCGCCCGGACCGTGCGACCGAACCCCTCAGGTCCGCCCGTCTAGGCGGGCGGCGCTCCGCGCAGGTGACGCATGAGCTGTTCGAGGGCGGTCCAGCTCTCGGCGGTCTCGCCGTCGCCGAGCGGGTAGTAGTAGCCGGGCCGGGCGCTCGGGCCCAGTTGTACCGGGTTCTCCTTCAGCGGTGTCCTGCCCGCGGTGTCGCGCCCGGCCTCGCGCACCTCGGCGGGGCCCAGCACATAGGCGTACGGCAGCGGGGGGTGCTCGAAGTGGGGTGGGGCGCTCAGGTCGCGTCGGGCTGCGCGCAGTTGGCACAGCATGGTCGTCAGGCCGTGCCGGGTCACCAGCTCACCGGCCAGTCCCGGCAGTGCCTCCAGGGCCGGCTTCTCACCGGGGCCGTAGCCCACGGTCAGGGTGACGTCCTCCTCCACGCCCTCGGGGGTGCGGGTGACGCGCAGGGTGGCGACCGCGGGCCGGTCCGGGGTGCCGACGACGACGGTCCAGGTGGGGCGGGGGGCGCGTGCGTACGCCAGCTCGGTCAACTGCCGCCGGGACCAGGTCAGTCCGGCGGGCTCCGACGTCCCCCAGCCTGCCGGGGGAGCACCGGTCAGCGCCTGCCAGGCGGTCTCCAGCGCACCGCCGAGAACGAGGTCCGCGGCGGGAGGGTGCTGGGTGCGGAAGGAGACGATGAGCTGACGTTCGCCGGTGGGCCGGACCTCCGTGAAGGCGTCCGCCACCGGGGTCTCACCGCTCGCGTCCCGGTCCGGGCGGAAGGCGTCGTCTTCCCAGGTCAATACCGCACCGGTCAGCCCGTCGTAGTAACCGCACCGCTCGTCCTGCACCACCCAGCGCGCGGGTGTGGACTCCAGCAGCATGCTGGTCGGCAGGGAGAGGCGGCAGTGCGGCGGGGTGACGATCTGCAGGGAGCGGTCGCTCTCCACGGTGGCCCGCAGCGCTTCGGAGAGCCAGCTCGTCATGGGGACGACCGGCCGGTCCTGGAGGACGACGGCGGCCTGGTCGGTGAGCATGTCGACGGCGGGCTGGGCGGCGGCGGGGACGGGCACGGCGGTGATGCCCGAGATGTCGACGGGGCTGGCCGCCCCGACGGTGCCGGGGGCGTCCGGCGGCCAGACCCGGCCGCCCAGGAGCATGGTCAGCCGGGCCGCGAAGGCGCCCGCGAGCCGCTCGGCCTGCGGGACACCCGCGGCGGCGCGGGCCTCGACCCAGTACGCCGGGCCGTCGCCGGACGGCTCGGCGCCGGGTCCCAGCAGCCGGGCCGCCTCGCCCGGTACCCGGAGCATCAACGGCACCTCGATCGAGACGAGCGGCCGGCCCTCGCCGTCGCACAGCTGGACCACGGCGCCCTCACCGGTGGTGTCGACCCGCAGGTCCGGGCCGCCCGCGAGCAGCCCCGCCAGAACGCTCAGCGCGTCCGGCATACGCTCGGTGAGCGCGATCACGTCCTTGGTCATGCGGTGCTCCTGTCGGTCATGTGGGGGCGGCTGTCGTGCTGCTGCGACGCCGGGCGGGGAGGGACGGCCCGTACGTGGCCGCCCCGCCGGGCAGCCTCATTCCGCGACGCGCGCGTTGCTGCCGGACCGGCCGGGGACGGGGCCGCCTTTCGGGTGGCACGGGTGTCGCACCTCTTGTGGACTCCGTAGGCCTCCCTCGTCGCCGACCGTCACGAGGGAGTGAGCCGAACCGCCGGACCTCCGGCCCCCGCACGGAAGGCCACGCTGACCGCGTGGTCCCCCCGCGCGGGCGCCGGGGCAGGGCTCCCGGACGGCCGGCTCACCGTGAGCGTCCCGTCGACAGGTTCCATGACGCACAAGAGGGCGCCGCCTGCGGGGAAGTTCGGGCCGGTCGAGCCGTCGTTCCAGGGTCTGCTCTCCGCCCAGGGACCGGACCGTTCTCCGCCCGACCGGTCACGGCCTACTGCGGTGCGCTGCCCGGAGGAACGACCTGCACCTGTCCGCCCCGCTCGGCGATCCACGCTTCGAGTTCCGCACCGGCCAGTTCCCGGGACGACGCACCGCTGACGACGGTGACGGGGCCGAAGACGGTGCCCGTCAGGCCGCGCACCACCGTGGTGTCGTCGATCGTGACCTTGAAGGTGTTCCCGAACAGGACCGCGTCGCTCAGGTCCGCGCCCCTCATGTCGACGCCGAAGAGCGAGGCGCCCATGATCCGCGTGCCCCTGAAGCTCGCTCGCGACGCGTCGACCTCATGGAGCGAAGCATTGGTCATGTCAGCACCGTCGAGCCGCGCAGACCGGAGTACGGCCCCGTCCAGGTTCGCCCTGACGAGGTCGGCCCCCGTCAGATCCGCACCCGTGAGGTCCGCCGACTGCAGGTCGGCGCGGTAGAGGATCGCTCCCGCGAACGGCACGCCTGCCAGGACCGCCTGAGAGAACCACGCCTTCGTGAAGTCGCCGCCCGAGAGGTCGGCGCCCCGGAAGTCGTGCTCGATGCCGAAAAGGCTGAAACCCTCGTCAGGAACCCACTCCCGCAACAGACGTGTCGCTTCGGGATCGGCTGGAAATGCCGTCGGCTTCCAGTTCTTACGGGTACCAGATGACATGATCTCCCCAACCGTGGCTGTCGACGATTCCCTTGACGCTGTCGATCGCCGCTTGGTCCGCGTTCCGCACGTCGACTATGACGACGCGATGCTTTTCGACGATCTGCTCCGTAAACGTATTCACCCACGTCTGGACGTGCCTGGCCGGGTTGTAGGCACCGGGGAACGGTCGGGCGAGAAGGCGCGGATCCCGAACATTGTTGAAAGGGGGCCAGTATGAATGGACGCCCTTGATGTCATAGTACTTACCCGTGGTCGCGGAGTAGAACTCGCCCATATCCGCTACCTCCGGGCGGCGGATGTCCGCCGGGAGACGCCCCTGCTCACGCAGGTCGAGGCCCACGCGAGCCTCGTCCATCGAATCGGGGGTGACTTTGCCCCGGTGATCCGGGTCGTGCTTCAAGTGGTCGAATTCGTCCGGAGCCCGTGTCTCCACCTCCTCCAGATGACCCCACTGCCCGGCCCGCTCCTCGGCTGTCAACGCCGGCAGCGGCTCGTTCACACGCTCCCCACCGCCATGGGCGCCCTCCCCAGGACCGTCGCCACCGGCACCCGGGTGCTCCCCGTGACCGCTGTCGCCCGAGGAGGGGCCGTCCGCACCGGTGCCGCCGCCCGGCGTCTCCGCGCCGCCGCCGTGCACGCCCGGACCATGGCCGCCCACGTCGTGGCCGCCGTGTCCCGGAGTGCCGTGACCGCCCCCGCCCGGCGTGGTGTGCGTCCCCCCGCCGCCGCCGGTGCCCGACCCGCCCCCCGCAGGGTGCTCCGCCGCGTGCCCGCCCGTGGCCGGTGTGTGGTGCGTGCCTTCACCCGTCGGGTGATTCGCCCCGTTCGCCGAGTTCTCGACGCGGCTCGGCCCGCCCGCGCCCTCCAGGACCTTCTCCCTGTCGGGGACGGTCTCGTGCGGGTTCGACAGGTCGTTCTTGTGGGGCTCCCTCACGGGGTCGGACACGACGTTGCCGTGCTCGTCCCGGATGAAGCCGTCGGCGCCGACGACGCGCTTGTTGCCCGCGGCGTCGACGTACTCGCGGCCGGGGATCGCGGGGACCTCGCCCGGGTGCGGCGCCGTCCCCGCGGGGAGGTTGCGGGCCATGTCGTCGACCCCCGCCTGGCTGGTCTTCAGGCTCTCCAGGAGGTCGCCGACCTTCAGTTTGGTGACGCCGGCCGCCTTGCCGAGGTAGCTCATCGGGTCGACGAGCGCGCCCGCCTTGCCCACCGCGGTCACCGCCTCGGCGCCCACCGTCAGCTTCCCGGCCTTGCCGAGTTTGAGCAACGAGCCCGAGCCGAGGGTCACGCCGTTGAACAGCACCGTCCCGAACGCCCGCGAGGGGTCCTTGCCCCACTCGTCCCACGCCACCAGCGACTTGCCGAAGTTGCGCAGGGCCGCCTTCTGCTTGTCGGTGTCGCTGTGGTCGACCGGGCCGAACATCTTGTCCATCGCCCAGTCGTAGGGCGTCATGATGTAGGCGCTGATCCCGCCGAAGACATCACCGATGCCCGACCAGGTCTTCTTGAAGTTGTCCCAGTCGAACACGTTGACCATGCTGCCCAGGCCCTTGATCGTGCCCCAGACACCGTCGACGAAGAACCCCTTCAGCGCACCGCCGACATTGTCCTTCGTCCACTCCCAGGCAGCCCGCAGCCCGGTGTACTCACGCTCGTCGACCGTCCCCCACGGCGTCTCCTTGGCGTCCTTGACGTCGCTTTCCTTGAAGCCGTACATGCCGGCCTTGTGCGAACCGTCGTCCACGACGAAGTGTGTGCCGCCCACCAGCGCGGTGATCTTGTTCGCGGCATCGCGCTCGGCGCCCTGGAACGCCACCCACGTCGTGCCGACCTCGCTGACGAGGCGTTCGTTCTCGTCGATCTTGTCCTGGTCCTGCTGCCAGTCGTCGTCGTCCTTGTTGTCCGCGACGAACTTCTCCGCGTCCGCGCGGAGCTGCTTCATCTTGTTCACCAGCGGACGGGCGGTCGTGGCGAAACTCGTCAGCGCGCCGCTGACGGACTCCAGCTTCGTCGCGAAGGCGTCCGCCTTGTCCCGCACAGGAATCGTCGAGTTGAGCAACTCCTCCTGCTCGGGGGCGTCGTACACCGGGTCCAGCCCCTGGAACGCGTCGTGCACGTCCTTGCCCGTGTCACGGATGCTGGAGGCGGTCGTCTTCAGCGAAGCCGCATGCGTCTCCAACGTCTCCAGGTCACCCGTGAAGGTCGGTATCTTCCCGAGGTCGATCACTTCTTGGGCCCCTTCATCTCTTCCGGGGTCGGAGCCTTGGAGTACTGCTCCTGTTTGTTCTTCGCCATGTCCAGGTCGCCCTTGAGGTACTCCTCGGTGGCCAGGCGCGCCCCGGTCATGGACTTCCCCGTCCGCACGGGCAGGAACTTCACGTCGTCGTTCGTATGGAGCTGGAACTCCTGCAACGCCTGGGCCACGGGACCGAACGCACCCCCCTCGGGGATCTCGGTCCCGCCCAGGACCATCGTGCCCGCACACGTCGCGGACCCCACCAGGCCGTCCCCGTACGCCGTGAACTCCGCCTCGAACTTGCTTGCGGCCTCAGCGGTCTTGCCGAGGACCCCACGAACACCATCCGGCTTGATGTCCCACTTGGACACGTCGCCCCCCGTTCCGCCGTTCTGCAAAAACGTTTCTGGTACGCCACGGCGCACCCTCGCCATCCTGCACCGGCAGGACACGTCGATCAAACCCGTGTTGCCGTCCGCGAAGTGAGAGAGGCCTCACCCGCCTGCCCGGTGCGCCGTGGAGCGCGTCGGTCGCACCGGTGCGGTCCGTCCGGAACGGGGAACGGGCCGTCTTCGTCGGGTGGTTGAAGCCTGGTACGCCGGAGTGCGCGCGGGGCGGGGCGTGTCACCGGCGGACACTGACATTCGTCATACGGAGGTCGGTACACCCGGCTCTGCCGCGGGCCGGGGTGCGGGGGCCAGTCTTTACGTATCGGAAGCGGGAGCCGCAAGGGCCTCGCGATACGGGAGGAACCCGACATGAGCAGCCCGGCCGCCACAGTCACCGCACCTGTCGCCGACGCTCCGGCCGGCGCTGTTCCGTTCTCTCCGCGCAAGGCGCTGCTCGACAGCATGATGCCGCTGCTCGTCGACGTGGGGGTGCCGCTCGTCTCGTACTACCTGCTGAAGGCGGCGGGGATGGGCACGTTCGGCGCGCTGGCCTGGAGCAGTGTGGTGCCGGCGGTACGGACGGTGTGGGGCGTGGTGCGCGACCGGCAGCTCAACGGGCTCGCGGCGCTGATGGTGACGGTCAACGTGGTGGGGCTGGCGCTGAGCCTGATCGCCGGTGACCCCCGGCTGATGCTCCTCAAGGACAGCGGGGTGAGCAGCACGATCGGGCTGGTGATCCTGGTGACCGCACTGCGGGGGCGGCCGATGATGACGGCGGGGCTGCGGCCGTGGCTGACGCGGGGCGAGCCGGCCAAGTCCGCTGCGTGGGCGCGGCTTTCGGAGCATTCGCAGGCGTTCCGGCAGGCCGAGGTGCGGTTCTCGGCGGTGTGGGGTGCGGCGCTGCTGGGCGAGTGCGTGGTGCGGGCCGCGGGGGCGTACACCGTGCCGGTCGGGACGATGGTGTGGGCCGGGACGGTGATCATGGGGGTCGCGATGGTGCTGGCGTTCGTCGTGTCGGGCCGGATCGCGGTGGTCCCGATGGAGCGGATGATCGAGGAGGCGGCCGGAACGGGTCGCTGACCTCCCTGAAGACCACTGCAGGGCCGCCCCGGGGGAGCGGCCCTGCAGTGCTGTGCGGGTCCGGTTCAGTGGTTGCTGAGGGAAGCCCAGGTCTCCGGTTCAGTGGTGGCTGGGAAAGCCCGGGTCCGGTTCAGTGGTTGCCGGGGGTAGCCCAGGTCTCCGGTTCAGTGGTGGCTGGGAAAGCCCAGGTCGACGCCGGCCGGGGCATCGGCCGGGTCCGGCCAGCGGGTGGTGGTGACCTTGCCGCGGGTGTAGAAGTGCACGCCGTCGTTGCCGTAGATGTGGTGGTCGCCGAAGAGCGAGTCCTTCCAGCCGCCGAAGGAGTGGTAGCCCACCGGCACCGGGATCGGGACGTTGATGCCGACCATGCCGGCCTCGATCTCCAGCTGGAAGCGGCGGGCG
The DNA here is from genome assembly GCF_040630435.1 of Streptomyces sp. NPDC005803. Classification (NCBI taxonomy): domain Bacteria; kingdom Bacillati; phylum Actinomycetota; class Actinomycetes; order Kitasatosporales; family Streptomycetaceae; genus Streptomyces; species Streptomyces sp. NPDC005803. The sequence goes on from NZ_JBEXXO010000005.1 coordinate 372,644, forward strand.
GCGCCGCCGTCGCGGGTGAAGATCGCGGTGCCGTTGCCGTACGGCGAGGCGTTCATCAGCGCGACCCCCTCCTCGTACGTCTCGACGCGCAGCACGCACAGGACCGGGCCGAAGATCTCGTCCTTGTACGCGTCCGAGTCGGTGGAGACGTGGTCGAGGAGGGAGAGGCCGATCCAGTGGCCGTCCTCGAAGCCCTCGACCGTGTGACCGGTGCCGTCGAGGACGACGTCGGCGCCCTGGGCGGCCGCGCCGGTGACGTACGAGGCGACCTTGTCCCGGTGGGCGGCGGTGATCAGCGGGCCCATCTCGGACGTCGGGTCGGTGCCGGGACCGATCTTGATCTTCTCGGCGCGGTCCTTGATCCGGGCGACCAGGTCGTCGGCGACGGAGGCGACCGCGACGACCGCGGAGATCGCCATGCAGCGCTCACCGGCGGAGCCGTACGCGGCGGAGACCGCGGCGTCGGCGGCGGCGTCGAGGTCCGCGTCCGGCAGGACCAGCATGTGGTTCTTCGCGCCGCCGAGCGCCTGGACGCGCTTGCCGTTGGCGGACGCGGTGGCGTGGATGTAGCGGGCGATCGGGGTCGAGCCGACGAAGGAGACGACGGAGACGTCCGGGTGGTTCAGCAGGCCGTCGACGGCGACCTTGTCGCCGTGCAGGACGTTCAGGACGCCGTCCGGCAGACCGGCCTCGGAGGCCAGCTCGGCCAGCAGGTTGGCGGCCGACGGGTCCTTCTCGCTGGGCTTGAGCACGAAGGTGTTGCCGCAGGCGATGGCGAGCGGGAACATCCACATCGGCACCATGGCCGGGAAGTTGAACGGGGTGATGCCGGCGACGACGCCGATCGACTGGCGGATCGAGGAGACGTCGACCCGGGTGGAGACCTGGGTGGACAGTTCGCCCTTCAGCTGGGTGGTGATGCCGCACGCCAGCTCGACGATCTCCAGGCCGCGGGCGACCTCGCCGAGCGCGTCGGAGTGCACCTTGCCGTGCTCGGCGGTGATCAGGGCGGCGATCTCGTCGCGGTGGGCGTCCAGCAGCGCACGGTAGCGGAAGAGGACCGCGGTGCGGGCGGACAGCGACGAGGTGCCCCATGTCGCGTACGCGTCCTTCGCGGCGGCCACCGCGGCGTCGACCTCCGCGGGGGAGGCGAGCGCGACCTGGGTGGTGACCGCTCCGGTGGCCGGGTCGGTGACCGGGCCGTAGTTGCCCGACGCGCCCTCGACGGTCTTGCCACCGATCCAGTGGTTGACGGTCTTCATGCTGTGACTCCTTCAGAGGTGGCGGCGTCGGTCGGTGAGGCGTTCGTGCGTACTCTTCCCGTGCTGTGACCGCCGACGGGCTGGTGGCCTTTCGGCTGTGCGGCCATCCCACCACGCCCGCGCGCGAGGGGGGCCCGACACTGTGTCTGCCGTTTCGGTGCCGTCGTAGACACAAGGAGGCGCGGGGCGGACGGCCGGGGGCCGGGTCACGGGGCCGGCTCCGTGCCGTGGAGGGGGAGCCTCGGGTCCACGGGCTGCGCGGGCCAGGTGTCCCGGATCCAGCGGTGGTCGGGGTGGTCGCGGATCAGCCACTCCCGCTGCTCCCCCGGGCCCGCCATGACGTTGAGGTAGTACAGCGTGCGGCCGGGCGGCGCGATGGACGGGCCGTGCCAGCCGTCGGGGATGAGGACGGCGTCGCCGCTGCGGACCTCGGCGAGGACGTCCGTGCCACCGGGACGGGACGGGGAGACGCGGTGGTAGCCGACGCCGTCGTCCGCCACCTCGAAGTAGTAGATCTCCTCCAGGACGGACTCCTCGCCGGGGCGGTGCTCGTCGTGCTTGTGCGGCGGGTAGGACGACCAGTTGCCGCCCGGGGTGAGGACCTCGACGGCGATCAGCCGGTCGCACTCGAAGGTGTCGGCGGCGGCGAAGTTGTTGACCTGGCGCGAGCAGTTGCCCGCGCCGCGCAGCTCGACGGGTACCTCCGGCGCGGGGCCGTAGCGAGCGGGGAGTCGTCGCTCGCACCTCGCTCCTGCCAGGGCGAAGCGGCCACCTGCGCCGGAGGCGATCTGTGCGTGGGCGTCACGCGGTACGTACGCGAAGTCGGATACCCCGCTGAACACGCTCTTCCGGCCCAGCAGTTCAAAGATCTCATCTGAGATGTGCACCGTACAGCCACCGGTCAACGGCAGTACGATCCACTCGCTCTCCCCGGTGACGAGTGTGTGAACTCCTCCTGGCTCCAGCTCCACCACCCGCAGGCTCGACCGCTCCCAGCCGGCTCGCTCCGGGCCGATGTCCAGGGCGTAGGGACCGCTCGCCGCAGTGCCCGCGGGCAGGTGGTGTGCCGGCTCTCCATGCATCGTCATGCCCCTTCCCTACCCGCCGCGCCCGGTCCGAGCGCACCGATGCCGCGTGGCGGGCGCGGCCCCGACGCCGGGGAGCCGGCGTCGGGACGACACGCCGATGAGACGCCGGGAGTGACGCGACGGCGGTACGCGGTGTTGTCCTCGACGAGAGGACGGGGCCCCGCCGCCGCCGTCACCGCACCGTACGAGGAGTACCCCACCGTGATCCGCACGACTCCGCCGTTCCCTCGCGCGGCCCGGGCCTCGGCCCTGGCCGCGTTCGTCCTGGCCACCGCTCTGTCCGTGGCCCCCGGCGCCGCAGCCGACGAGAGCAACGCGACCCCGCCCGGCTCCAGCCCGGTCTGCGCCTTCTACGACGGGGACGGGCCGACCGCCTTCGGCGATCGGGGAGAGCGCGTCTCCCAGGTGCAGTGCATGCTCGCCAACCGGCGCTACCTGCCCTGGGAGGCGGTCGACGGCGTGTTCGGCCCGGGGACCCTCGCCGCCGTCCAGCGCTTCCAGGCCGACCACCCGCCCCTCCTTCCGGACGGCCGCGTCGGCCCGCGCACCTGGTCGGCGCTCTGGCACGCCTGACGACGAGGGCGTGCCGGTCCCCGGACCCGGCGCCGGCACGTCCTGGAGGCCTCCTCCTCGTCACGGCATGTCTCCGTTACGCGGGTTTTACGTCACAGGCGCTCGACAGCCCCGCCCCGTGCCCCGTCCCCCTCGTTCACCGGACAGAGGCTGAGTGATCGGCAGCGTCCGTGCCGCAGTTCCCCCGACGGCCCCCAGGCCGCCGCTGCGGCGCAGAGAGGTGGCACGCATGACGGACAGGCAGCTCTGGTCGTACAAGGACATCGCCGCGCACATCCGGGTGCAGCCGGACACCGTCCGCTCCTACCGCAAACGAGGTCTTCTCCCGCCACCGGATCATCTGGAGGGCGGCAGGCCGCACTGGTACGCGGACACCATCCGCTCCTGGGTCGCCGCCCGTCCGGGGAACCGGGGCCGGCGGGAGTGACCGGCGGACCGCCCCCGCCCCGAATGGCCGACCGAAGGGCCGGCCGACGCTCCGGTCACTCGCATTCATACCCCCTAGGGGTATATAGTCGGGAGTGTGGAGGCGCACCGGCCTTCCCGGAGTCCCCGTGGGCCCCTGCCGCCACATACATTTGTGATCGTCGAAGAGGAGAACACGATGACCGCCGAGACCCAGCTCCCCCAGGCGACCGCCTCCTGCTGCTCGCCCAGCGGCTCCTGTCACGACGGTGCGGGCGCGGACGCCGGGCGGGGCGGCGTGACCACGGTCTACCAGGTGACCGGCATGACCTGCGGACACTGCGAGGGCGCGGTCTCCGAGGAGATCTCCGCCATCGAGGGTGTCACCTCGGTGAAGGCGGTGGCGTCCACGGGGCAGGTGACGGTGGTCTCCGATGCCCCCCTGGACGAGGAAGCCGTGCGCTCCGCCGTCGACGAGGCGGGCTACGAGCTCACCGGCCGGGCCTGACCGCATCGGGATCCACGGCACCCGCACCATCCCTTTGCCGCCGGGCCGGGCCGACCAGCAGATACTGGTGGGGCACGGCCCGGTCGGCGTTTCAGGAGTTCGGACATGCACAGCGCAACAGACGTCTCGGCCCCGGCGGCGGAGGGCTCGGAGGCCGAGCTCACGATCGGCGGGATGACCTGCGCGTCCTGCGCGGCCCGCGTCGAGAAGAAGCTGAACCGGATGGACGGGGTGACCGCCACCGTCAACTACGCGACCGAGAAGGCCCGGGTCGCCTTCGGCCCCGGCACCGGCCTCGCGGATCTGATCGCCACCGTCGAGAAGACCGGTTACACGGCGCAGCCGGTGCGCCGCCCGGCGCCGGCTCCCCCGCCCGCTCCCGCTCGGACGCCGGCACCCGCCGCGCCGGACAGCACGGCGATCACCCCTGCCCCGGCGCCCGGCGCCGGGACCGAGCACGCCGCCGGCCCCGGCAGCGGCTCCGGCACCGAGGTCCGGACCGGGACGGCGGCCGGGACCGGTGCGGGGACCGATGCCGTGGCCGCCGGGACCGGCGCGGGGACCGATGCCGTGGCCGCCGGGACCGGTACCGGGACGCAGCCCGGGGGCGAGACCGGCCCGGAGGCCCGGAGCGGCGCGGGGGGCGCCCCCGCCTCCGCCCTCGCCTCACTGCGTCAGCGGCTTCTGGTCTCGGCGGTCCTCGCCGCCCCCGTCGTGGCACTCGCGATGATCCCCGCCCTCCAGTTCGACAACTGGCAGTGGCTCTCCCTCACGCTCGCCGCGCCCGTCGTCATCTGGGGCGGACTGCCCTTCCACCGCGCCGCCTGGACCAACCTCCGGCACGGCGCGGCCACCATGGACACCCTGGTGTCGGTCGGGACCCTCGCCGCCTTCGGCTGGTCGCTCTGGGCGCTGTTCCTCGGCGACGCCGGGATGCCCGGCATGCGGCACGGCTTCGACTTCACGGTCTCCCGCACCGCGGGCGCCTCCACGATCTATCTGGAGGTCGCGGCAGGGGTCGTCACCTTCATCCTGCTGGGCCGCTACCTGGAGGCCAGGTCCAAGCGGAAGGCCGGCTCCGCCCTGCGCGCGCTGATGCACCTGGGCGCCAAGGACGTCGCGGTCCTGCGGGGCGGTGCGGAGGTGCGCGTCCCGGTGGGCCGGCTCGTCGTCGGCGACCGCTTCGTCGTGCGCCCCGGCGAGAAGGTCGCCACCGACGGCGCCGTCGTCGAGGGCGCGTCGGCGGTGGACGCGTCCCTGCTCACCGGGGAGTCCGTCCCCGTCGACGTGCGGCCCGGGGACCCGGTCACCGGCGCCACCGTGAACGTCTCCGGCCGGCTCGTCGTGGAGGCGACCCGGGTCGGCGCCGACACTCAGCTGGCCCGGATGGCCCGGCTCGTCGAGGACGCGCAGAACGGCAAGGCCGAGGTGCAGCGGCTGGCCGACCGGATCTCCGCGGTGTTCGTCCCCGTGGTGCTGGTGATCGCCCTGGCCACCCTCGTCACCTGGCTGCTGGTGACGGACGACGTGACGGCCGCGTTCACGGCCGCCGTCGCCGTACTGATCATCGCCTGCCCGTGCGCCCTGGGCCTGGCCACCCCGACCGCCCTCATGGTCGGCACCGGACGCGGCGCCCAGCTCGGCATCCTCATCAAGGGCCCCGAGGTCCTGGA